>JBJFFW010000121.1:0-4926 GCA_051892075.1 Lachnospirales bacterium | reverse complement strand
CTATTATACCGGCTGCTGCAAGTATTGCTGCCTGTTTTATAAAGGAGCCACCTGTTTTTTTCTTTTTACTACCCATATTTTACCTCATAAATTAAAAATTAACAACGAGCAGCCTTTCTTCTTGCAATAGGGTCAAGAAGTTTCTTTCTAATTCTTAAACTTTCAGGAGTAATTTCCACAAGTTCATCATCAGAAATAAAATCTATACATTGTTCAAGGCTCATAACAATATGAGGAGTAAGTTTTAAAGCATCATCAGAACCGGAAGCTCTAGTGTTAGTAAGCTGTTTTTTCTTACAAACATTTACTTCCATATCACCACTTCTTGAATTTCTGCCTACAACCATACCTGAATAAACCTTTGTGCCTGCACCAATAAAGAGGTCGCCTCTATCCTGTGCATTAAAAAGACCATAACTTACAGCTTCACCTGTTTCAAAGGCAATAAGAGAGCCTTGACTTCTTGACTGAATATCTCCCTTATATAATTCATAACCGTTAAATACAGTATTTAAAATACCGTTACCTCTTGTATCAGTTAAAAATTCATTTCTGTAACCAATAAGTCCTCTTGCAGGAATATTAAATTCAAGTCTTGTATAGCCAGCCTGTCCGGGAACCATATTAACCATTTCACCCTTACGAGTACCAAGTTTTTCAATAACAGTTCCTACAAATTCCTCAGGTACATCAATAGTTGCCATTTCCATTGGCTCATATCTCTTACCGTCAATTTCCTTATATAAAACCTGTGGTCTTGATACTTGGAATTCATAGCCTTCTCTACGCATAGTTTCAATAAGAATAGAAAGGTGAAGTTCACCTCTGCCGCTTACCTTAAAGGCTTCAGCTCTTTCAGTATCTTCAACCTTTAAGCTGACATCAGTATTAGTTTCTTTTAAAAGTCTGTCACGAAGGTGTCTGCTTGTTACAAACTTACCCTCCTGACCTGCAAATGGAGAGTCATTTACACTAAATGTCATGGCAAGAGTAGGTTCACTAATTTTATTAACTTCCAATGCTTCAGGGTTTTCAACACCACAAATAGTATCGCCAATATGAATTTCAGGCATACCACTTACAGCTACAATAGAGCCGATAGTTGACTCTTTAACTTCAATTCTTTCAAGACCCTCATATTCATAAAGCTTAGTAACTCTGATTTTAACATTTTTATCAGGGTCGTGATAATTTACAATACAAACCTCATCATTAACCTTAACAGTACCGTTTTCAATTTTACCAATACCGATTTTACCAACATATTCATTATAATCAATAGTTGTAACAAGCATCTGTAAATTAGCATCAGGGTCACCTGTAGGAGCAGGAATATGATTAACAATAGTGTCAAAAAGAGGTTTCATATCTGTTGCATCTAAAGCCTCCTCAGCAGTTAACGCAGCCTTACCAAGTTTTGCTGAAGCAAAAACAAATGGAGAATCAAGCTGTTCATCACTTGCATCAAGCTCCATAAAAAGTTCCAAAATTTCATCTACTACCTCATCAGGTCTTGCTTCAGGTCTGTCAATTTTGTTTACACAAACAACAACAGGTAAGTTAAGTGAAAGGGCATTTTTTAACACAAACTTAGTCTGTGGCATAGCACCTTCATAAGCATCTACAACAAGAACTACACCATTAACCATTTTAAGAACTCTCTCAACTTCACCACCAAAATCAGCGTGTCCGGGAGTATCAACAATGTTAATTTTAGTATGCTCATAATAAACAGAAGTGTTTTTAGAAAGAATTGTAATACCTCTTTCTCTTTCAATATCACCACTGTCCATTACTCTTTCTCTTACAACCTGATTTGTTCTAAAAGTACCGCTTTGCTTTAAAAGCTCATCAACCAAAGTAGTTTTACCATGGTCAACATGGGCAATTATAGCAATGTTTCTGATATCATCTCTTGTAGTTTTCATAATATATTCACTCTCTCTATTAAAATTTTTGCATAGTAACACATTATATTTATTCTACCACAAAGAAAAATGTTATTCAATAATATTTATTGCTGATTTTTTTTATAATAAACATAAATATATAGGTAATTTTAACAACAAATTAAAAAGGGTCATAAAAGACCCTAAATTTTAAAATAAACTTATTTAATATAAATACCCTGTTTACCAATATTTTTAAACCCGACAGCTTTATACATATGTATTGCAGTAGGATTATCGTAACAAACTGAAATTGACTGAGAATAATCAAAAATCTTATAGCATAAATAGCTTAAGAGCTTTGTGCCATAGCCTTTTCTTCTAAATTCCGGCAAAGTTGCAATAGAATTAATAGTTGCCATTCTGTTATTAATTGAATTACAAATTGCAACAGCTACAATCTGCCCCTTTTCTATAACAGTATAGGTGTATCCATAGTTAATATAAACTCTTATACTTTCTTCATTCATAAGCCTTTTAAATTCGGGAACTTTATTAAAAAAGGCAACAATGTCTGCATTATCCCTGTCAATGGCTTTTTCAATAGTAATATCCCCATATCCCTTTGGAGTAAAACTTTGTTTTTCAAGTTTGCAGAAATTAGTAAGATATTTAGTTGTAAAATTAATATACTTTTCAAATTTTTTTAAAAGATTTTCTTCTCCTTTAATCATCATAAAATTAATGGAGTTTTCATTTAAGTAATCTAAAATTTCTCTGGCAGGAATATAATCACTATCAGAATAAACAAATAAATTATTAGCCATAACAGCAAATATGGAAACAAGATTTTTATTTTCATCATAACAGCCAAAAACATTTAAAATAATGGTATCATAACCATAATTTTTAATTATGCTTTCTAAAAACTGAGAAAAAAGCGGCTTATGAGCCAAATATTCCTGTACAGTTAAATTATTCTTACCTGTAAGCTTAATTATCAATATTATGCCACTCCTTTCAAAAAAATATCATTGTAATTATAACCTTTTTATTTTAATAAAGCAATAGTTTATGAAAAATTTGTTATAAAATTAACATAATTGTCCTTTTTTTTAAATAAAATTTGGTTTTTTATTACAAAATCTCTTATATATTAATTCTTTTTTGTTTGACTTTGCTATATGCAGCATATATAATTATAATAACAGTTAATATAAATATGAAAGGATATGGAGAGTTTATGAAAAAATTTGTTTTATTTTTATTTGCAACAGTTGTTTTATCCTTAATGACAGTAAGTGTCTTTGCCTCTGATATTTCCATTAAAATTATGGGTAAAGAATTACAGACTGATGAACAGGCTCAAATTGTAGATGGCAGAACTATGGTGCCAGTTAGAGCTATATTTGAGGGAATAGGAGCTGAGGTTAGTTGGGATAGCAATACAAAAACCATTACAGGTGAAAAAGACGGAAATATTGTTAAAATGGTAATTAACAGCAATATTATTGAAATTAACGGAAATGAAAGTACAATGGATTCAAGTCCTTTAATTATTTATGGAAGAACTTATGCTCCTGCAAGGTATGTTGCTGAAAGTTTCGGACTTAATGTTGATTGGGATAGTAACAATAGGGTTGTAAGTATTACGGGAGATAATATTGAAGTTAAAAATACCAAAGAAGAAAATGAAACTGTTACAGAAGAAATATCAACAGAAGAAATTACAGAAGAAACTACAGAAATTTACAAAGAGGAATATGAAAGTTATTCTTCCTATTATAAAGGAAGTAATCTTGCTGTTGGAAAAGATTTACCAACAGGCAGATATGTGCTTATTACCGATACTAACAAAACTGCTTACATAAGTATTTATGAATATGGCAACACAAAAGCCATTGATACGGGAGATAAAAGATATGTTTACAGCAAAGGCTGTGAATATCAAGATGTAGTAGAGCTTAGAGATAAGCAATATGTAAATGTTACTTCGGGAGCTTTAGTTCCAACTGAATTAGTGCCTCAAAGAAATGTAAGCAGAAACGGTACTTTCAGAGTAGGCACAGACCTACCGGCAGGACACTACACTTTCAGACTTGACGAGTCAACCTGCACAGGCTATCTTGAAGTAAAGGGTTTGTCAGATAATTCTGCAATTTCAAATTACAAATTTAATGAAGATAAAATAGAGCTTGTTTTAAAGCTTGAAAATGGTACTGTAATTAAAAAATATGGTTTGGATATGTTAGATTCTTCTCTTAGAATGTTTGCTGATTACACACCTGTATTTTCTATTAATTCAGACCTTGATACAAAATATAATTTTAGTGATGTAAGGGAGTCTTATAAAAATAATATTATAAAGGAACTTACTGATGAAATAAAATTATATTCTTCTTCAAGTTATTCAAGTGCCAGATATAGAAAAGATTATATAGACAAAAAAATTAGTACATGGAAAACACAGGCAACAAATTCTGCTGAAAGTAAATATGCAGATATAGCAGGACAGATTTATACAAGATTTTATTATTTTACTTATTATTCTCATCCTGAATACAGCAAATTTTCAACTGTTGTAGTTTACAACAATAATTATTCGGGAAGTCAGTATAAAAAACTTTTGGAGTATGATAGAGATGCTTATTATAATTTTGTAATGAGTTTATCTACTGCACAAAATTTTGATAACTGCGACACTGTAAGATATAACACGCATTGTCTTTATTATGCTATCCCTTACGGACAGGGTTGGGGTAAGAATTAAAAAATAAATAATATAAATATTAAATAAAATATATGGTTTTAATAAAAACAATGGAACCTTAGCGAAAAAATGAATTTTTTTAAGTCAAAACTTGCATAAATTTAATTTTTTATATTGAATTTTATTATATTTGTGGTAAAATATAAAGAAATATATCAATAGGAGGAAAGTTTGATGATTGAATTATTCAAAACAGGTGCTTATCTTATAAATGGTAAAGAACTTGTTGCTGATGATGGAGAAGCTGGTGCTAAATTATCTGCAATG
>JBJFFW010000120.1:0-4955 GCA_051892075.1 Lachnospirales bacterium | reverse complement strand
AACTAATGCTTCATTAGATAAATCACCATTAGTCTGTTCAATAGCAGCCTTAACTGCATAAACAGCATCATAGCCGTCAGCAGCAAACTGGTCAGGAGTTGCATTATAGTTTTCATTATAAGCCTTTACAAATTTCTGAATATTTTCAGCAGAATCAGTAGCAACAAAAGGTGTTAAGAAAGTAGCACCTTCGATATTTGTAGTGTCACCATTTAACTGCTTAATAACGCCGTCCCAGCCGTCAGCACCATAATATGGAAGCTTAAGACCAAGAGAAGCAGCCTGTTCAGTAATCTTTGCAACATCAGCATAGTAAATAGGTAAGAAAATACATTCAGCATCACTTGACTGAACCTTAGTTAACTGAGTCTTAAAATCTACATCTTTAGTTGTATAAGATTCATCACAAACAACTTCTCCACCAAGTTCACCAAACTTAGCAACAAAAGCATCATGGATACCCTTGCTGTATTCATCACCATTGTTGTAAATAATAGCTACCTTAGAAAGACCTGCGTCTTTAATATACTGTGCCATAGTTTCACCCTGTAATGGGTCAGTAAAGCAAATTCTAAAAGCATTGCTTCCGGCAGTACATTCTGCTGCAGAACCACTAGGAGTAATCTGTAAAATACCGTCTTTCTGGCTGGCATTACCAACAGCAATACTACAAGCACTTGTAACACTGCCTACAAGAGCATTAATTCCTTTATCCATAAGTGTATTATAAGCATTTACAGACTTCTGCTCGTTACATTCGTCATCTTCAAATAATAATTCAAGCTGCTTACCGCAAACACCACCGGCTGCATTAATTTCATCAACAGCAATCTGGCAGCCATTCTGAACAGAAATACCATAACTTGCCTGTTCACCTGTAATAGGTCCAATACCACCGATTTTAATAGTGTCGCTACTAGCACTGTCTGTACCGGCACTGCTTCCACAGCCAACAACGCCTAAAGTCATTACTGCTGCACAAGCTAAAGCAATTATTTTATTTAACTTCATAGTTATAAAACACCCCTTTAAATATTAAAAACAAATTATTCTGCATCTTCTCCATTAGCTTCTTCACTAGGAGCTTCTTCGCTAGTCTTTTCAGCCTTAGCAGGCTTTTCAAGAGTTTCCTTAATACTTAAACTGATTTTCTTGTTTTCAACATCAAGTTCAGTAACCTTAGCTGAAATTTCCTGTCCGATAGTAAGCTCATCTTCAGGCTTTTCAACATGCTTATAATCAATCTGAGAAATGTGAACAAGACCGTCAACACCTTCTTCAAGCTCAACAAAAGCACCAAAAGATACCATTCTTACAACCTTACCTGTTACAATGCTGCCAACTGCATACTTAGTTTCAGCATCTTTCCAAGGGTCAGCATCTAAATCTTTAAGAGATAAAGAAATCTTGCCCTTTTCAGGATTAACATCAAGTACAGTAACCTTAACCTTGTCGCCAACTTTTAATACATCGCTAACCTTCTTAACTCTGCCCCAGCTCATTTCAGAAATATGAATAAGACCGTCAACACCGCCAAGGTCAACAAAAGCACCAAAATCTACAATACGACTTACTACACCGTCAATTCTGTCAGTAGGATGAATAGAAGCAAATACCTTTGCTCTTCTTTCTTCTACTTCCTTCTGAGCAAGGGCTTTTCTGCCTGCTACAATTCTTCTCTTGCTTCTGTCAAATTCAAGAATATTAAAGTTTAAAGTTTCACCAACAAATGCAGATAAATCATCAACATATCTGTTAGAAATCTGAGAAGAAGGAACAAAAGCTCTAACACCGTTAATAATAGCAATTAAACCACCCTTAACAACTTCTGTAACCTTACCTTCAACAACATCACCGTTATTAAATGCTTCTTCAAGAGCAACTATATTCTTATCAGCATCAACTCTCTTTTTAGAAAGCTGAACATTACCGTCACCGTCATTCACTCTAACAACGAATACTTCAATTTCGTCACCAGCTTTAACAGTTTCAGCAGGGTTAACACTATCATCACTAGAAAATTCACTTCTAGGAATAATACCATCAGACTTATAACCTAAATTTACAGATACCTCACCGGCATCAGATACCCCAATTACAGTACCCTTTACAATGTCACCTGTATGTAATGACACCAAAGAAGAATCAATCATCTCCTCAAAAGATTTGTTTTCCATTTCACTCATAGCTCTCACAGCCTCCTTTATTATCTCTGGTGGTGTAGACGCACCAGCTGTTACTCCTATTTTATCATTAATTGAAATATTTTTCAACTGTAAATCGTAAATTGTTTCACATAAAAATACATTTTTACAATATTTTTTGCTAATTTCAAATAATTTTTTGGTGTTGGAGCTTTTTTTATCACCTAAAACTATCATTTTGTCCACAGATTTTGCAATTTTTTTGGCTTCAGCCTGTCTGTCACCTGTGGCAGAACAGATAGTATTAAAAACTTTTATATTGCTATTGCTGCCATTTAAAATTGATATTATATCATTAAAAACCTCCACTTGGAAAGTTGTTTGCACAACAAGAGCATATTCCTTTTTAGAATCAAGCTTTATATTTTCAGCTTCTTCAACAGAATTTATTGTTATGGCAGAATTATCGCATCTTCCATTTATTCCTATAATTTCAGGATGTTCTTTATTTCCTATTATAATTATAGATTTTCCAAGTTTGTAGTTTTCTTCTACTATATTGTGTATTTTTTTTACGAAAGGACAGGTACAGTCTGTATATTTAATACCCCTTTTTTCAAGTTCAGCATAAACTTTTGGTGGTACTCCATGGGAACGAATAATAAGTTCTCCGTCTTTTACAGTGTCAAAATCCTCTGTAATTTTAATTCCCTTTTTCTCTAAATCACCTGTTACAGTCTTATTATGTATAATAGGACCATAGGTATAAATATTTTTTTGTCCCTCTTTGCTGTAAGCATAGTCAACAGCCCTTTTTACACCAAAGCAAAAACCCGCTGATTTTGCAAGTATAATCTCCATACTCAGTTACTCCTAATAATTTCAAGAATTTTATTTTTAACTTCATCTATTGACATAGAAGAAGTATCAATTACAACAGCATCTCTGGCAACCTTTAAAGGATTTACCTTTCTGTTTTTATCATAATTATCTCTTTCAATAATTTCTTCTGTTATTTTTTCTATATCAGCTTTAATATTTTTTTCTTCAAGCTCTTTGCATCTTCTTTTTGCTCTTTCAATAGGGTCTGCATCAAGATAAATTTTAACTCTGGCATCAGGAATAACATTTGTTCCTATATCTCTGCCGTCCATTACAACCTTATTAGAATTTGCAATATTTTTTTGAAGTGCCACAAGCTTTTCTCTAACCTGTGGTATAGCTGCCACCTTAGAGGCAGAATCAGCAACCTTTTGTGTTCTTATAATGGAAGTAACATCTTCACTATCAAGATAAATCTTTTGAATACCATCATCAAATTTAAGGCTTATATTTATATTATCAAGTACAGAAATAACTTTTTTGCTATCATTATAATCTATATTATTTTTAATACAGTAATATCCCACAGTTCTATACATTGCACCGGTATCTACATATATATATCCCATTTCAGATGAAATAAGTTTTGCAACGGTACTTTTGCCAGAACCGGCAGGACCGTCAATGGCTACAGCCTCAATTTTTTTTTTAGCCAAATCAGGTCTAAGCTTTACGGCATTTCTAAGATAAATATGCTTCATATCTTTTTGAGCCTTATCCGTATTAATCATAACCATTGCTCTTATACACATAGGAAGACTTCCAACTACATAAAGTTCCTGAAAACACATAAGAGAAGCCTCTGTAATACCAATTTGTCTTGCTGCTACAGCAGGATAAGCACAATCTATATCCCTTGTGCAGGTAAAATTAATATTTATAATATCTTCATTAGAAATATTATTTTCTTCTATTATTTTTTCAAGCATCTCAGTAGTAGCAGAATAAACTTCTTCTTTTATATTATTTTCAATGGTAATAGCACCTCTTATTGTGCAAACCATAACTCTCATCTTCCTTTCTTATTAAATTAGCAATTATTTCCTGCAAGATATGCTGTAGAAAAGGCTATCTGTAAATTATATCCACCTGTAAAGGCATCACAATCAATAACTTCTCCGGCAAAAAACAAGCCTTTTATAATTTTAGATTCCATAGTGGAAGGGTCAATTTCATCTACATTAACTCCACCACTTGTTATAACTGCCTCATTATAACCTGTAGTATCTATTGCTGTAAGTTTAAGATTTTTTATTATGTTTAAAAGCCTTAATCTTTCCTCTTTTGTAATACTGTTTACCTTTTTAAACTCATCAATACCCGATAATTTAATAATAACAGGTATTAATTTTTGAGGAAGAAGGTCACCTAAAGCATTTTTAAAATCCTTATTTGCATATTTTTGAAAATCCTTTAATAATCTTGCATCTAATGTTTTATTATCTAAAGCCGGCTTTAAATCTATTTTTAACACAGTCTTTTTATCAAGTTTATCATTAATAAATCTGCTAAGAGATAAAACCAAAGGACCACTTACTCCAAAATGAGTAAAAAGCATCTCTCCAAAATCCCTATAAACTTCTTTATTATCAATATAAGCACTAAGCTCAACATTTTTAAGGCTAAGTCCCATTAAATCAGAAACCCATTTTTCCTTAACTTTTAAAGGCACAAGAGATGGATAACACTTTGTAACACTATGTCCTAAAGACTTTGCAAATTTATATCCGTCACCTGTTGAGCCTGTAACAGGATAGGACAAACCTCCTGTTGCAATTATAACACTGTCACAGCTATATTTTTTATTATTTGCAATAACTGATGTAACTTTTCCATTTTCAGCTTCTATTTTACTAACCTTTGTGTTTAAAAATACTTTGACACCATTTTTTCTTACAAAATCAGTTAATGCTCTTACAATATCCCCAG
>JBJFFW010000119.1:0-4957 GCA_051892075.1 Lachnospirales bacterium | reverse complement strand
ACAAACGAATACCTTGCATCAGTGGGATATGATGATATATACCAAAGATACAAGGTACTGTACTTAAACTATTGAACCAACCTGTACCGAACGGTACCCATGGTGGTGTGAGAGGTAGGCTGCTCAATTAATGGGTAGCCTCCTACTCGATTTATAAATGATGGTAATTATTAACCTTTGTGTGTTTTATGTTAGTATAGCATTTTCTATGCACCTTGCAGCATAAGTGCCTAGTTTGTAGCCTTTGCCTCCTTTAAAGGTTGAAACTGCCTTTATTAATCCTATTGTGCCTATGGATATGAGTTCTTCATTTTCTTCTGCTGTGTTATATTTTTTTGTAATGTGTGCTACCAAGCGCAGGTTATGTTCTATTAGTTTATTTCTTGCTTCATTATCTCCCTCTGCCATTTTATCAATAAGGTCTTTTTCTTCTTCTGGAGTTAGTGGCTTTGGAAATGCACTGCCTACATAAGAAAGCATATAGATAAAGTGGAAAAGCCCAAAAAACATTTAATCACCCCTATTTTGAGTATATGATTTTGTGAGTATGTACTGTGACAGAAAATTATGGGAAATTATAAAAGTTTACATAAGGTTATTATTTTTTGTATGTTTTTAGTGGTATTATTTTAATGTATACAAAATGTTACTATTTTTTGAAATTAAAATACAGGTAAAATAGGAAAAAATTACAAAATCACACAAAAATCGAAAAAATATTCTAATTAAAAAACCTTGTATTTATGAGGGTTTGGAAAGAAAATCGAATAAAATTTCTAAAAATTTTAAAGTAATGCACCTTTTGTCACCTAAAAGATGTTATAATTGTATTGTAAGAAATTGAAGAAAGGAGTGGTTTTAAATGTTTGGATTTAGGTTTCCTTATTTTTTTAACAATGACAGAACTGTTTCGGAAGATGTTAAGGGGAAATTGCCAAGTGAAGATGAAATCCTTAACAAAGTAAAGGAATTTGCCGGCTCTAAAAAAAGACTTGATATGATAATTGGTGAAAATTATTATGTTGGTAATCATGACATATTAAGAAAAAAAAGAACTGCTATTGGTGAGGGCGGAGAGCTTGAGGAGGTTTTTAATTTACCTAATAACAGAGTGGTTGATAATCAGTATAAAAAACTGGTTGACCAAAAGGTTAATTATATTGTGGGCAAGCCTATTACTTTTAAAAGTGACAGTGAAAGATATTCTAAATTTGTAAAGGAAATTTTAAATGCTAAATTTTCTCACAGTCTTAAAAATGCTGCAAGAGATGCTTTAAACTGTGGTATTGGTTGGGTATTTGTGGGATATGATGACAGGGGTGATATTTCTTTTAAAAGAATTAAACCTTGGGAGCTTGTGCCTGTGTGGAAAGATGAGGAGCATACAAGACTTAAATATGCTATTAGATTTTATGATGTGAAATCAATTAATAGACACAGCTTTGATATGGTTAGAAAAGTTGAAGTTTTCGACTTCTTTGGTATAAGGAGGTATGTTATTGAAAAGGGTAAGCTTTTAAGAGATGGCAAAAATTTCAAAAGTCCTTATTTTTTTAGGAATTTTAATGAGGATAATTGGGGGGATATTCCTATTATTTGTTTTAAATACAATGAAAATGAAATGCCTCTTATTAAGAATGTTAAAAGTTTACAGGACGGTTTGAATGTGCTTATTAGTAATTTTCAAAATGCTATGGAGGAAGATGTAAGAAATACCATTATTGTTTTGAAAAATTATGATGGAGAAAATCTTGGTGAGTTTAGAAAAAATCTTGCTACCTTTGGTGCAGTTAAGGTTAGAAGTGTTGACGGTTCTCAAGGTGGTGTTGATACTTTAAATATTCAGGTTAACTGCGAAAATTATAATGCCGTTATTAAGCTTTTTAAAAAGGCTATTATTGAAAATGGTATGGGGTATGATGCTAAAGATGACAGATTACAGGGACAGCCTAATATGATGAATATTCTTAGTATGTATTCTGATATTGACCTTGATACTAATGGTATTGAAATGGAATTTCAAAATGCTTTTAAAAATCTTTTGTATTTTGTGGATTGTTACTTGGAGAAAATTGGAAAAGGCAATTTCTTTAAAAATAAAAAAGAGGTTATTTTTAACAGGGATATCCTTATTAATGAAGGTGAGATTATTGATAATTGTATTAAATCTTTGAATATTTTAAGCATTGAAAGTGTGGTTGCCAAGCATCCTTGGGTTGAGGACAGTGAGGAGGAAATGAGGAGAATTAGTAAGGAGAAAGAAAGTTAGTTTTTCTTTGGTGGTTTCACCCCCAAGCCCCCACAACCTTTTTGAAAAAAGGTTGACAAAAACTTTAAAAGCGGATTAACCGAGGGTTAATCCTTGTTGGCTATTTATAAATTATTATTTACTTGTTACCTGTGCTAAATTCGCTAGGTATTCTAGTAGTAAATGTAACATAAACCAATGATTTGTACTTTTAAAATAACTTATAGTAAACTCCCAAGGATTGACTTTGTCAATCCGTTTAAAAAATTTTGCCCAGCTTTTTTAAAAGCTGGTAGGGGTTTGGAGACAAAGTCCACAAATGTCCTAAGTATGACATAAAAAGGCTTAATATATTTTAGTTTCGTGAGGTGATACCTCGTATAAAAATCGTAGAAAGGAGAATGTAATATGAAAAGAAGTTTTTTGGAGGAATTTGGTATTGAAAAAGAAGTTATTGATAAAATTATGGAGGCTAACGGCAAAGATATTAATGCTGCTAAGGCTTCTATAGACAGTGAGGGACTTAAAAAGCAGATAAGTGAGTTGGAAAAGGAATTAAGTGATGTGAAGGCTTTACATAAGTCCGAGATTGAAAAAATAATTGTTGATAATGCCATAACTAATGCACTGGTTAAGGCTAATGCCAAAACTGAAAAGGCTGTTAAGGCTTTAATTGATATGGACAGTATTAAAATTAATGACAAAGGTGAAGTTTGTGGCCTTAGGGAACAGCTTGAAAAACTTATTGACAGTGAAGATACAGCCTATCTTTTTAACAATACAGAAATAGTGGGTACAAGCCTTGGGGAAAGTGAGAAAGAACCTGAGGTGGATTTTAACAATATGAATTATACACAAATGTGTGCGTATTTAGAAAAAAATTAATGTTTTTATTAAAGGAGGAATTTTAAAATGGCAAAATTTGATACTAAAACTTTTAACCCTGAAGCCTTTGGTGCTTATGTGGAAAGAATACCACAGATGAAAAAGAGTGAACTTATTAAAAGCAAGGCTTTAAGAGGTAATTCTGAAATTAAAAAGGCTTTTAGCTCTCAAACAGGCTCATCTTATGCAATTTTACCTATGTATGGTCTTTTAGAGGGTGAGGCTTTAAATTATGATGGTGTAACTGATATTGTGGCTGATACTACTGATACCTATGAGAGAGGTGTGGTAGTTGTGGGCAGAGCTAAGGCTTGGACTGAAAGCGACTTTGCTGAGGATATTACTTCCGGCGGCGGTTTTATGGACAGTGTGGCTGAACAGGTTTCTGAATATTTTGACAATGTTGACCAAGATATTTTACTTTCTATTTTAGAGGGTATTTATAATATGACTGGTAGTGAAAATTTGAAATTCGTAAACGAACATACATACGATATTACTGAAATTGATGACGGTATGGTTGAGCCTGCTACTTTAAACAAGGCTATTCAAAAAGCCGGCGGCGACAATAAAAATTGCTATACTATTGCTATTATGCATTCTGAAGTCGCTACTAATCTTGAAAATCTTAATTTATTAAATTATTTAAAGCAAACTGACAGTAATGGTATTCAGAGAGATTTAACTCTTGCCAGCTGGAACGGCAGAGCTGTTATTATTGATGACAGTATGCCTGTTAGTGAGGGTGATGACGGTAAGAGTATTTATACTACTTATATTTTAGGTAAGGGTGCTTTCGATTATGAGGATATTGGTGCTAAAGTGCCTTTTGAAATGGACAGAAATCCTGCTATAAAAGGTGGTATGGATACCCTTTATGCAAGAGAGAGAAAGTGCTTTGCTCCTTTTGGTATCAGTTACTTAAAAAAGAAGCAGGCAAGCCTTTCTCCTACTAATGATGAACTTAAAGACGGTTCTAACTGGGAGCTTGTTAATAATGGGGCAAGCTCTAATAAAAAGTATATTAACCACAAATCTATTCCTATTGCCAGAATTATATCTAAGGGCAGATTATAATGAGTAGTATTGGTGTAAAGGATATTGCCGATAAATTATTGTGTTATGGAGTTAACCTAAGCGACAGTGATTATACTATTTTGGAAATTATTTCAAATGGTACTGAAGAATATATTAAAAATTACTGTAATATTGCAAGTATCCCTCCTGAACTTTATTTTACGGCAGTTGATTTATGCTGCGGTACTTTTTTGAAAACTAAGGCTTCTACAGGTGAGATTGATGCTATTGGAAATGGAAGTGTTTCTTCTATTACTGAGGGTGATGTTTCAATAGGTTTTAGAGAGGGTACAAGCTGTGGAGAAATTATGGGTGATATAATTAATGAGCTTTTAAGCAAAAAGGGGGAGTTGGAATGTTTCAGAAAACTAAGGTGGTAAATTACAGAAATATTATTGAGGGTTTTTTTAATGCAAAATGTGATGTGTATGAATATAACAAAAATCTCAATGGCAGTATTACTAAGTTTTCCCCTGTTGTTGTTGAAAAGGATTTGCCTTGCAGACGAGGTTACTGTGTTGGAGGTGCTGTTAATTATGTTAAAACCGGTGAAAAAGGTGTTGATAATACAGGTATTAAGCAGTATGTAAAGCTCTTTATTCCTTTTGATAAAATTATAAAAGAGGGAAGTCTTATAAAAGTGAAATTTGGCGGCTGTGATGAGTTTTATGAATACAGTGGTAAAACTTTGGTTTATGAAACTCACTGTGAAGTTTTGCTTAGGGCTGTTGAAAGGTGGGCTTAGCA
>JBJFFW010000118.1:0-4968 GCA_051892075.1 Lachnospirales bacterium | reverse complement strand
ATAGGATTATGGCTAAAATAGAGAGAACAAAAAATGCAACTAGAAATATAATATTTGGTACAATACAAAAGGTATATCAGATACTTATTCCGTTTTTAATGAGAACAGCTATGATATATTGTATGGGTGTAGAGTATTTAGGACTTAACAGCTTGTTTACATCTGTATTATCTGTGCTTAATTTAGCGGAATTAGGTGTTGGTTCGGCAATGGTTTATAGTATGTACAAGCCTATAGCTGAAGATGATGATGAAACTATTTGTGCATTAATGAATTTATATAAGTTTTATTATAGAATTATTGGTGCAGTAATTTTAGTAATTGGTTTGGCTATATGTCCTTTTATAAATACATTTATAAAAAGTGGTGTACCTGCTGATGTTAATGTATATATTCTATATCTTATGAATTTAGGTGCTACTGTATTATCATACTGGCTTTTTGCTTATAAGAATTGTTTGCTATCAGCACACCAAAGGGGCGATATATCTAGTAAAATATCGATGGTTACAAATACAGTATTATATTTAATTCAGTTTTATATATTGTTTTTTGTAAAGAATTATTATTATTATATTGGTGTTATGATGCTTATACAAGTAGTAGCCAATATAGTTACTGCATTAAAAGTTGATAAAATGTATCCTAAATTTAAGGCAAAAGGTAAACTTGATAATAAAGAAGTTAAGATTATTAATGGTAGAGTTAGAGATTTATTTACAGCAAAATTAGGTACAGTAATTGTTTATTCTGTTGATACGATAGTTATTTCAACCTTTTTAGGTTTGTCGATGTTAGCAATCTACCAAAATTATTACTATATATTAAGTTCGGTTATAGGATTTCTCACTATAGTTTTTGGTGCTTGTACCGCCGGAATAGGGAATAGTATAATTGTAGAAACAGAAGAAAAGAATTTTAATGATTTGAATAAGTTCACATTTATAATAGCTTGGATTTCAGGCGTATGTTCAGCTTGTTTTCTTTGTCTATATCAGCCATTTATGGAGCTATGGGTTGGTAAAGATTTAATGCTTGAGTTTTCTGCTGTTATTTGTTTTTGTATTTATTTTTATGTATTTGAAATCAATGCATTACTTAATTTATATAAGGACGCATCTGGTATATGGCATGCAGATAGATTTAGACCTTTAATTACTGCATTTGCAAATTTAACAATGAATTTGATTATGGTTCAGTTTTGGGGTATATATGGTATAATTCTATCTACTGTTTTATCAATGCTATTTGTAGGAATGCCTTGGTTATTACATAATCTATTTACAAATGTATTTAATATAAAGTATTTAAAAAATTATTTGTTTAGCCTTTTTAAATATGTTTTGTTTTCCATAATAGTAATTTCTTTTACTTACTTTATATGTGTATTTATAGAGGGCAATGTTATTTATGTGTTAATTTTTAGAGGGATAGTATGTGTAGTATTGCCTAATTTGTTGTTTTATGTTTTGTATAGAAAAAAGTTTGAATTTTATGAAATGATTATCTTATTAAATAATATGACTAATGGAAAAGCAAAGGTTTTAAAAAAATTATTGTGATTTGGGAGGTACATAAATGTATACAAATGAGCAAAATGTACAGATGGTAATATATTTAATGAAAGAACATGGAATAAAAAAGGTAATAGCTAGTCCTGGTACAACAAATGTTACTTTAGTAGCAAGTATACAAAGAGATCCTTGGTTCGAAATATACTCAGCTGCAGATGAAAGATCTGCGGCTTATATGGCGTGTGGTTTAGCTGCTGAAAGTGGTGAGCCTGTTGCTTTAAGCTGTACAGGAGCGACTGCATCAAGAAATTATATTCCTGCTCTTACAGAGGCTTTTTATAGAAAATTACCGGTTATTGCTATTACAAGTACTCAGCATACTGGCAGAATAGGACAATTAGCTCCACAGGTGATAGACCGTTCTAAAATTCAGAATGATATTGCTGTTTATAGTGTCAATATTCCTTCAATTCGTAGTAGCGAAGATGAGTGGGATTGTAATATTAAAATAAATACAGCATTACTTGCCCTTAAACATAGAGGGGGTGGTCCAGTGCATATAAATCTTACAACTACCTATTCTCGTGATTTTAGTTTTAAAGAATTGCCTGAAACAAGAGTAATTCATAGATTTACATATAATGACGAATTACCTAAAATTAATGCAGATAAGATTGGTATATTTGTTGGAGCTCATACAAAGTGGACTGATGAATTAACAAAAGCTGTGGATAAGTTCTGTGAAGTTTATAATGCTGTTGTTTTTTGTGACCATACAAGTAATTATCATGGAAAATACAGAGTACAGTTTAGCTTAATAGCTGCCCAATCTATGCATAAAACAGATTTAAAAAATATAGATTTATTAATTGATATGGGTGAAATGTCGGGTGCATATATGAGTATTTCACCGAAAAAGGTGTGGAGAGTAAATCCTGATGGAGTAATTAGGGATACATTTAGAAAGCTTGAAAATATATTTGATATGGAGGAAATTGATTTCTTTAAATTATACGCAAATAATAAAGATATTAGTATTCAAGATGATTTGTTAATTAATGAATATAAAAAAGAATATTCAGATATACTTTCCAAAATGCCTGATTTACCATTTTCAAATGCTTGGATTGCTAAACAAACTACAAAATTATTGCCTGAAAACTCTATATTGCATTTAGGTATTTTGAATTCATTGAGAAATTGGAACTTTTTTGAAATTTCCCAAACGATAGATTGCTATAGTAATACAGGAGGTTTTGGGATTGATGGAATTGTATCAACAATAGTTGGAGCTTCTCTAGCAGATAGAAATAAGCTGCACTTTTGTGTTGTTGGTGATTTGGCATTTTTCTATGACTTAAATTCTCTTGGGAATCATAATATTGGGAACAACCTCAGGATTTTATTAATTAATAATGGTTGTGGTACTGAATTTAAAAATTATAGTCATTTTGCTGCACAATTTGGTGAGGAGGCTAATGAATATATGGCTGCACAAGGGCATTATGGTTATAAGTCTAAAGAACTTGTTAAGCATTATGCGACAGATTTGGGCTTTATGTATTTAAGTGCATCTAACAAAGATGAATATATGGCGAATTTAAAGAGTTTTGTTAATCAGGATATTGGAGATAAACCTATAGTTTTTGAAGTATTTACAAATTCACAAGATGAAAGTGATGCTTTAAGGGCGATTAACCAAATTATAGTAGACCCACCAACAACAAAGGATAAACTGAAATCTGTTGCAAAAAATGTTGTAGGAGATAAAGGTGTAAAGGCTTTAAAGAAGATAGTTAAAGGATGAAATAGATGAAGATATTGATTTTTGGTGGTACTGGTGCCATGGGTACACCATTAGTAAATTTATTAAGAAAATCAAATAATGAGCTTTATGTAACAAGCAGAAGCAACAACAAATCAGAAGGTAATATTCACTATATAAAAGGAAATGCACATAATTTAGAATTTGTGCAAAGAATTTTATTAGAAAAATATGATGCTATTGTTGATTTTATGGTTTACTCTTCTGATGAATTAAAAAAGAGAGTAACTTTATATCTTACAAATACAAAGCAGTATATATTTTTAAGTTCAAGTAGGGTATATGCTGATTCTAAATGCAGGATTTCAGAAGAATCTCCAAGATTATTAGATGTGTGCAAGGATGAAGATTATACATCTACAGATGAATATGCATTAGCAAAGGCAAGAGAAGAAGATATACTTATTGGTAGTGGTTATAATAACTGGACTATTGTTAGGCCATATATTACATATAATAGCTATAGACTTCAGCTTGGAGTTTATGAAAAGGAACAGTGGTTATATAGAGCTTTAAATGGTAGAACAATAGTATTCCCTAAGAATATTGCTGAAAAGACAACTACACTTACACATGGAAATGATGTTGCTTATGCAATAGCAAAACTCATTGGAAACACAAAAGCTTATGGACAGGTTTTTCATATTGCAACCGAACAGTATGCAACTTGGATGGAAATATTAAATATATATTTAGAAGTAATTGAGAAAAATATAGGTATTAGACCAAAAGTAAAGTTGATTGATAATTCTAATAGCTTACAGAAAATTTGGAATGCTGCTCAAATTAAATATGATAGACTTTATGACCGAAAATTTGATAATTCTAAGATTAATTCTGTATGTGGTAAAGTAGATTATATTGATTTGAGAGAGGGTATTGAAAGTAGTTTGAAAGAATTTATAAGCGATCCTAAATGGATTAATTTGAATTTTAGATTTGAAGCGTGGGCTGATAAAATTTCTAAAGAGAGAACTCCTTTAAAAGAGATAAAAGGGAAGAAAATGAAGTTGAAGTATATGAAGTGGCGTTGGTTTAATAAATAATATAGATAGCTATTGACAAAAGATTGATATACTGTGGTATAACAATATAAAATTTTAAGATATTGATAAATGGCAGTAACTTTTTTATAATATTAGCTCTAATTCAGTTTATAAAGAGGCGAATGATGATAAAGCTTTGCCACCAACCGCTGATTCAAGAAAATCTGTTCTTGCACATCCTAAAAGAGAGATATTTTTTAAAAAGCTGAATAATGGAGCAAGTATTCCTAGTCTTATGAAATTAATTAAACATACGATTTACAGAAGAAGTCTAGGTAAAATTAAAAGAGTGATAAAAAAATTGATTGGGTAGAGTTATTGTTATATTTTTTTGATATTGAGAGATTAATATGTAATAAACGGAGTTTTCCTTGTAATAGTTTAAAAATTAAGAATAAGACAGAGATATGATATCTGTTTTGATAGAGTTGTAACATGATTGAATTACAACAAAGTAAAAAGATACAATTTATAAGAGGTCTTGCAATTATAGCTGTGGTTGCTATACATAATTTAGGGGGGGGTACACCATTTGCACTAACTTTAAGCTTCCATAGTAATTAAATTTGTGATATAATAAAAT
>JBJFFW010000117.1:0-4977 GCA_051892075.1 Lachnospirales bacterium | reverse complement strand
AATAATTAGTTTACAAAACATAATTCCCCATAGGGGACGGAAACTTTTGCGCTTTAATTCTGAAGGAGTACAAACTCTTTCGTTTACAAAACATAATTCCCCATAGGGGACGGAAACACATACTAGAATCTATATCGCTTGGTTTAAATATGTTTACAAAACATAATTCCTCATAGGGGACGGAAACTATCAGCAGACCAACTGATAATAATATCGTATTTAGTTTACAAAACATAAATCCCCATAGGGGACGGAAACATAATTTTGTTAATTTTCTCCAATGTCATAATTTTGTTTATGAAACATAATTCCCCATAGGGGACGGAAACTTTCAACAACTTACTCCATTCTTTGTAGCTGAAGTTGGTTTACAAAACATAAATCCCCATAGGGGACGGAAACGGTCAGAAACCTGTTCTTCAACTGCATTTGCGTTTAGTTTACAAAACATAATTTCCCATAGGGGACGGCAAAGAAAGCATCAAAGGTTTGGTGCTTTTTTGGTTTTTGCAATTTAAGGTAGTTAATTAAAAATTGCTATTGACAAATTTTAATATATTTTATATAATTACCTTAATTGCGAAATCAGTAGGACAAGTAGCTTATTATTTGTACTTTAGAGAGAATACGGTTGGTGAAAGTATTTGGCAAATTTTAAGTGAAGCTACCTTTTAAGCGAAAGCTTCTGAGCAAATTAATAATTTGCCGTTTAATCTGCGTTAAAGATTTTAGAGATAATACATTTTTTAATGTATTAATCAGGGTGGTACCGTATAATTAATAATTATGCCCCTGTAGCTTAGGCTATAGGGGTTTTGTTTTTTTAGGAGGAAATACAAAATGAAATTCATGGGAGTAAATGAAATTAGAGAAAAATATCTTTCTTTTTTTGAAAGCAAAGGTCATTTAAGAATGGCAAGTGCATCACTTGTGCCACAAAATGACAAGAGCTTACTTCTTATTAACTCAGGTATGGCACCTTTAAAGCCATTTTTTACAGGTCAGCAGATACCTCCTCGTAAGAGAGTTACTACTTGCCAAAAATGTATCAGAACAGGTGATATTGAAAATGTAGGTAAGACTGCAAGACATGGTACATTTTTTGAAATGCTTGGTAATTTCTCTTTTGGAGATTATTTTAAGAGAGAGGCTATTTCTTGGGCTTGGGAATTTTTTACTAAAGTAGTAGAAATTCCTGAAGAAAAGCTTTATGTTTCAGTATATCAGGACGATGATGAGGCATTTGATATTTGGAATAAGGAAGTGGGTCTTGATAAGTCAAGAATTTTCAGAATGGGAAAGGAAGACAACTTCTGGGAGCATGGTGTAGGTCCATGTGGTCCTTGTTCTGAAATATATTATGACAAGGGAGAAGAATATGGCTGTGGAAGTCCTGATTGTACTGTAGGCTGTGATTGTGACAGATATATGGAAATTTGGAACTTGGTATTTACACAGTTTAATAAGGAAGAAGACGGCTCTTATTCTAATCTTGCTCACCCTAATATTGATACAGGTATGGGTCTTGAGAGAATTGCAACTGTTATGCAGGGTGTAAATTCTATTTTTGATGTAGATACTGTTAAGGCTATAAGAGATGCCGTATGTGGTATTTGTGGTGCTGAATATGGTAAAGACCATAAAAAAGATATTTCTATTAGAGTAATAACTGACCATGTTCGTTCTGTAACATTTATGACTGCTGATGGAGTATTACCATCTAACGAGGGCAGAGGTTATGTACTTAGAAGACTTTTAAGACGAGCTGCAAGACATGGCAAACTTCTTGGAATAGACAGAAAATTTATTGCTGAATTATGCAAAGTAGTTATAGATAATTCAGGTGAGGCTTATCCTGAACTTGTAGAAAAGAAGGATATGATTTTAAAGGTTCTTACTACAGAAGAAGAAAGATTTTATGCTACTCTTGATACAGGTATGTCTATGCTTGAAAGTAAGCTTGAAAAATTAAAGGCTGAGGGAAAGACTACTCTTGGTGGAGAAGATTCATTTAAGATGTATGACACTTATGGATTTCCTGTTGATTTAATGGAAGAAATTTTAGCTGATGAAGGCTTTGTTCTTGATGAAAAGGCATTTAGAGAAGAAATGGAAAAACAAAGAACAAGAGCAAGAAATGCAAGAGCTACTGATACTTATATGGGTGCTGAGGAAACTGTATTCCATAAGCTTGACCCTGCTATGAGTACAGAGTTTGTAGGCTATAAAAATTTAGAAAGTGATGGCAAGGTTTTAGCCTTAGTTGTTGATGATGCTATTGCAGATGAAGCAAAAGAAGGCGATAGTGTAGCTGTAATACTTGATAAAACTCCATTTTATGCTGAAATGGGTGGACAGGCTGGTGACAACGGTGAAATTTTAGCTGACGGCTTAAAAATTGAAATTAGCGACTGTACTAAGTTTGGTGGAAACAAGTTTGTTCATACAGGTAAGGTTATTGAGGGTAGTGTTAAGGTAGGAGATAGTGTTACATTAAAGGTAGACAGAGAACAGAGAATGTCTACAGCAAGAAACCATACAGCAACTCATATTTTACAGGCTGTTTTAAAAGAAGTTTTAGGTAACCATGTAGAACAGGCAGGTTCTTTTGTAAATAAGGACAGATTAAGATTTGACTTTACTCATTTTGAGGCTATTGATAAAGAAACTTTAGCAACTATTGAAAGAAAAGTAAATGAAAAAATATTATTGGCTCTCCCTGTAGAAGTTAAGGAAATGACCATTGAGGAGGCTAAAAAGACAGGTGCAACTGCTTTATTTGGTGAAAAATACGGTGAAATTGTAAGAGTAGTTAATATTGGCGGATATTCTATTGAGTTCTGTGGTGGTACTCACCTTGAAAATTCTGCATACTGTGGTTCATTTAAGCTTGTGTCTGAAAGTGGTGTTGCAGCAGGTGTAAGAAGAATTGAGGCTATAACCGGGGCTGCTGTTTTATTCCACTATGAGGAAGTTGAACACACATTAAAGACTATTGGCGAAGCTTTAAAGACTTCAAGTGGTGATATAGCTAAGAGAATTTTTAACTTAGTAGAGGAAAATAAGAAACTTGCTAAGGAAATTGAAAGCCTTAAAGCTAAAATGAGTGGCGGTCTTGTTGATGATATTATTAATTCTAAGGAAAATATTAAGGGAATTGATGTAGTAACTGCCAATGTTAAGGGTCTTGATATGAATAGTTTAAGAACAATGGGCGACCAGATTAAGGATAAGTTAAATGGTGTAATTGTTCTTGCAAGTGGTGAAGGAAATAAGTGTAGTTTTGTTGTAATGTGTAGTAATGATGCTGTTAAGGCAGGAGCTAATGCTGGTCAGATTGTAAAGAGTGCTGCCACAGTTTGCGGCGGTGGCGGCGGTGGCCGTCCTAATATGGCACAGGCAGGCGGTAAGGACGCTTCTAAGATTGATGAAGCTCTTAAAGTGGCTAAAACAACTATTGAGGGTATGATAAAATAAATGGAAGAAAGTTTAGCATACAAAACAAAACAGATTATAAAAAAATACGAATTTAATTTTAAGAAAAATTTTGGACAGAACTTTCTTGTAGACGAGAGAGTTCTGGAGAAAATAATTTCTGCTGCAAATATTAGTAAAAATGATTTGGTAATTGAGGTAGGTCCTGGTATTGGTACCCTTACACAGGCTATGGCTAAAAGGGCAGGAAAGGTTATATCTGTTGAAATAGATAAAACCCTTGTGCCGATTTTAGGTGAGCTTTTGGAAGATTATGATAATATTGAAATTATAAATGAGGATATTTTAAAGGTTGATATAAATTCCATTATTGAAGAAAATAAAGGTATGACAGTTAAAATGGTTGCAAATCTTCCTTATAATATTACAACTCCTATTATAATGAATATACTTGAAAAACATATTCCTATGGATAGCCTTACTGTTATGATTCAAAAAGAGGTTGCCTACAGAATGAATGCTAAGCCATCTACTAAAGATTATGGCTCTTTATCTCTTGTAACACAGTATTACTGCCAGCCTTATCTTGTTGCAAATGTGCCGCAGAATTGCTTTATGCCAAGACCTAATGTTGATTCGGCTGTAATTAGGCTTACTATTTTAGATAAACCTGCTGTTAAGACAGATAATGAAGAATTTATGTTTAGCTTTATTAAGGCTAGTTTTTCTCAAAGAAGAAAAACCTTGGTTAATTGTATATCATCGAATTTAGGACTAAATCTTAATAAAGAAGAAATTGGAAATGTTCTTGAAAAACTTGGCTATGACAAGAGGGTTAGAGGAGAAAGTTTGACTCTTGAGGATTACAGCAAATTATCAAATGAATTTTTAAAATACAGGAATTAATTTTTGGAATAAGCCATATATTGAATAAGACAAATTTTTAAAAACAGGAGATTTATATGGCTTATTCAAGAATTTTTATAACACTTAATCAATACTCTAATGAATATACAAAAGATGTAAGAGGTTGTATAGGCAGATGTATTGTGGAACTTAGGAATAATTATGGAAGATTTGTATTACAGGCTCAAGGGTTAAATAGCTCTGTTTCTTACAGAGTTGTTGTATTATCCCAGGACAAGTATTACGAAATACCAAGACCTTTGTATGTAGACGGAAGTGGCAAGGGTGAAATAAGATGTGGTTACAGTCAGGGGGAAACAGGCATAAATGTTGATGACATAAAGGCTGTTGCTGTTCTTTATAATGACAAAGCTCCCCTTGTTGGCTACACTAAGGGCGAATACAACTGGCAAAGACTTCTTATGGCAAATGAAGTTAAAGCAGCTAAAATTGATACTGATAAGGCTACAGTAATAAGTATTATTGAGGAAATAGATGATAATATTCAGGAAATTAAAAGTATTATTTCATCAAATAGTGAAGATTACATATTTAACAGGGAACACCTATCTCCTTTTGGTAATGATAATATTAATTGGGTAAAGGGAAATATAAGAGAGCTTTCAGTAATTAAAA
>JBJFFW010000116.1:0-4993 GCA_051892075.1 Lachnospirales bacterium | reverse complement strand
AATAGCCTCATAATTTACGGCATCAAGGTTGCCTGCAGCCTTTTTAATACTTCTTTCAATAGTATCATTTGGCATATTATTAGATTTAGCCTTTGCAATGGCATCTCTTAATCTTGAATTAGAATTAGGGTCAGGACCACCTGCTTTAACTGCTACAGCAAGTTCTCTGCCAAGGACTGTAAAAATTTTACCCTTAGCAGCATCATTTTTTTCTTTCTTATGCTTAATATTAGCAAATTTAGAATGTCCACTCATATTATAAAACCTCAACTTTCCTTATAACAAACATATCAGTACAATTTTATCACGATTTTTATAATAATGCAAGTTGATTATTGTGAAAATTTGGGTTATAATCAAAAACAGGAGGTGTAAACAAAAATGGATATTAAAATTGGTGATATTTTAACTATGAAAAAACAGCATCCTTGTGGTTCAAAGGATTGGGAGGTTTTAAGAATTGGTGCTGATTTTAAGATGAAATGCTTAGGCTGTGGTCATATTGTAATGCTTCCAAGAGTTAAGGCTGAAAAGAATGTAAGAAAAATAAATCAAAATAAACTTTAGTACTTTAAAAATTTAAAATTTTATGTTATACTAATTTATTATAAATTTAGGAGGATTATTAATATGAAGAAATTTTTGTCATTGTTAATTGCAGGTATGATTAGTATTTCTGCTCTTACAGGTTGTGGTACTGATAATAATAAAAACAGCGTTACTGTTGGTATTGCCCAGTTTGCTCAGCATGGCTCTCTTGATAACTGTGTTACAGGCTTTAAAGAGGGTATGAAAGAGGCAGGTTTTGTAGAGGGTGAAAATGTAGAGTATGATTTGCAAAATGCTCAAGCTGATATGGCTATTGGAAACCAGATTGCTCAGAATATGGTTGCTAATAACTATGACCTTATTTGTGCTGTAGCTACTCCAATGGCACAGGCCTCATTTAATGCTTCTGAGGGTAAAATTCCTGTTATTTATACAGCAGTTACTGACCCTATTGCAGCTCAGCTTGCCAATGAGGACGGTTCATCTGTAGGAAATGCTACAGGTACAAGTGATAAACTTGCAGTAGATGCTCAGCTTGAAATGATTAGAAAATTTATGCCTGATGCTAAAAAGATTGGTATTTTATATACTACAAGTGAAACTAATTCAGTAAGTGCTATTGCTGAATATAAGGAGCTTGCTAAAAATTATGGTTTTGAAATTGTTGAAAAGGGTATTTCTCAACAGTCTGATATTCCTATGGCTGTTGCTGATTTAGTAAGTAAGAGTGATTGCTTATCTAATCTTACTGATAATACTGTAGTTGCTGCTTTGCCTACTGTTCTTGATGCTGCAAACAGTGCCGGTATTCCTGTATTTGGCAGCGAAATTGAACAGGTTAAAAATGGCTGTGTTGCTACAGAGGGTCTTGATTATGTGGCTTTAGGCAAGCAGACAGGTGAAATGGCAGCAAGAGTTTTAAATGGTGAGGATATTAATAAAATTCCTTTTGAAACTATTACTGAATACAGCTTATATATTAATTCAGATGCTTTAGCTTCTCTTAATATGGAAGTGCCTGAGGATTTAAAAGATAAGGCAGAAGAAGCACAGTAAGGAGAAAATATGTTAGAACTTATTATAAGCACATTTGAACAGGGCTTTATTTATGCTATTTTAGCTCTTGGTGTGTATATTACATATACTATTCTTGATTTTCCCGATTTAACAGTAGACAGCAGTTTCCCTTTGGGAGCTGCTGTTGGAGCTATTTTAATTACAAAGGGAGTTAATCCTTATTTAACCTTGCCTATAGCCTTTGTTGCAGGAGGAATTGCAGGACTTGCAACAGGTATTATTCATGTTAAATTTAAGGTTAGGGATTTGTTATCAGGTATTATTACTATGACAGTTCTTTATTCCATAAATTTGCATATTGCAGGCAAGGCAAATTTGCCTATTTTTAATAACGACAATATTTTTAAAATTTCACCTTTAAATGGCTTTATTCCTGTTGAATTTCAAAAGGTTGCAGTTATTTTTATAATTTTAATTATAACTAAGGTTTTGTTTGATTTGTATATGAAAACAAAGTCAGGCTATATTTTAAGAGCTGTTGGTGATAATGAAAAGGTTGTAACTGTGTTGGCTAAGGACAGCGGAACTGTTAAAATTATTGGTCTTGTTATTGCTAATGCTTTAGTGGCACTTGCAGGCTGTGTAATGTGTCAGCAGCAGAGATTTTTTGATATTGGTATGGGTACAGGCACTATTGTTATAGGTCTTGCTTCTGTTATTATTGGTATTAATGTCTTTAAAAAACTTCCTTTTTTAAAGGCTACAGGTGCAGTTATTTTTGGTTCTGTAGCTTATAAGGCTTGTGTTGCCGTAGCTATTAAAATGGGACTTCCTCCTGATGATATGAAACTTATTACAGGTGTGCTTTTCCTTTTAATACTTGTTATAAGTAATTTTAAAAAGGAGGGTAAAAAATGATAGAGCTTTGTAACATAACTAAAATTCACAATAAAGGCACTATTAATGAAAACCGCCTTTTTACAGATTTTAATATTAGGTTTGAAAATAAGGATTTTGTAAGTATTATAGGAAGTAACGGTTCTGGAAAAACTACAATGCTTAATATTATTTGTGGTTCTATTCCTATAGATTCGGGACAGGTTTTAATTAATGGCAAAAATGTAAATAATTTAAAAGAATATAAAAGACATTTAAAAATCGGCAGAGTTTACCAAAATCCTGCTATGGGTACTTGTGGTTCAATGACTATTTTGGAAAATATGTCCTTAGCTGATAATAAAGGCAAGGTTTTTGGACTTCAATGGGGTACTAATAAAAAAAGAATTGATTATTATAGAGAGCTTTTATCACAACTTGGTTTAGGTCTTGAGGATAAGCTTAATGTAGAGGTGGGACTTTTATCAGGTGGTCAAAGACAGGCTATGGCACTTCTTATGTCCACTATGACACCTATTGATATTCTTATTTTAGATGAACATACGGCAGCTCTTGACCCTAAAACTGCCGATACCATTATGGAAATTACTGATAAAGTAGTTAAAAGCAAAAATATCACTACCATTATGGTAACTCATAACCTTATGTTTGCCCTAAACTATGGCAACAGACTTGTAATGATGCACGAGGGTGAGGCAATAATGGATTTAGATGAAGAAAGAAAAAATAATACTTCTGTTGAAGAAATTTTAAATGTATTTAACAGAATAAGCCTTGAAAGAGGAAATTCTCTTTAATAAGCTTAATTTAATATGAATTTTTAAAACCTTCTTAACATATATTTAATTGTATATGGCAAGGAGGTTTTTTTAATGGAATTAAATATGACAACAATAAAGCTTAACAGCAAAATTGCCAATGAAAAATCACAGCTTTTACTTGACTGTGACCTTGTGGCAGACACAAAGCCGGCTATAGAAAAAATTTTAAAAGCCTGTGGCAGAGTAATTATTGATACAAAGGAGGTAATGGAGGACAGAGTTAATTTTAAGGGCAGATTTTTAAGTGAAGTTATATATATTTCAAAGGGAGATAATGAAATTTGTTCATTAAGTGGAGAAGCTCCCGTAAATGATTTTGCAGAGGTTAAGGGTGCAAAAAATGGAATGAAATCAAAAATTGGAGTTGATATTTCTAATATTGACTACAGCTTAATTAATGACAGAAAAGTAAGTATTTCTGCAATGGCTGATTTATTGGTATCTGTAAATGAAGATACTGTTCTTGACGCCATTGAAAATATTTCAGATATTCCAAAAAGCTGTCAAAGGCTTACGACAATAGTTTCTGATGTAGTTGTAAGTGATAAAAAAGACAGTTTTAACATAAATGAAGAAATTACACTTCCTCAGTCAAAACTCCCCATATCACAGATTTTAACCGTTGAAGCAAACATTATAAACCCCGATTTAACTACAGCAGAGGATAGTGTAAAAGTAAGGGGAGATGGGGCTGTAACAATAATGTATATTTCTGATGAAGGTGGTATGCCACAAATTTATGAAACAGACCTGCCTTTTGAGGGTGTATTTGAAGCCGAAGGCGTAAAAGAGGGAATGAGTGTAAATGGAAGTTTTGTAGTAGATAATATTTATTATAATATTGAAGAAAATGAAAATGGGGAAAACAGAATTATAGAGCTTGATATAAATGTTATAACTGAATTTCAGGTTACAGAGTCCATAGAAAATGAAATTTTGGAAGATGCTTATTCTACAGGTAATGAAATTAATATGGATATTGAAAAAATATGTGCAACCTATATTGTGTGTCAAAATAAAAGTCAGTATCCTGTTAAAGAAACCGTTACCCTTGATGAAACAGCTCCTGATATGCTCCAAATATTTAAAACAAGCGGTAAGCCTTACATAGATGAAATAAAAATTGAGGACAACAAGGTTATAATAGACGGTGTTATAAATACTGATATAATGTATGTTACGGGAAATGATGAAACTCCCGTATATAATTACAAGGCAGCTATTCCGTTTTCACAAACTGTAGATGCAAGAGGAGCAAAGGAGGGTATGGAGGCAGAGGTAAGCTCAGCAATAAGCCATATTGGGTTTAATATGCTTTCAGACAGAGAGGTTGAGGTAAGATGTGCATTAAACACAAATACCATAGTTACAAACAATGTTTGTGTAAATGTACCAATATTTGCTGAAATAAAGCCTTTAGATGAAGAAGCTCTAAATAAACTTCCTTCAATGGTAATTTATGTTGTAAAACCTGGAGATACATTATGGAAACTTGCCAAAAGATTTAATTCTACAGTTGAGGACATAGCAGAGCTTAACAACATAGAAAACCCTGATTTAATTTATCCGGGACAGAGATTTATAATTTTAAAAAGGGTTGCCCTATAGTTTTTGGGGACCTTGTTTTTGGGGATTTTGTTTTTGGGGACTTTGTTTTTTGGGGACTTTGTTTTTTGGGGACTTTGTCCCCAAGCCCCTACCGACTTTTG
>JBJFFW010000115.1:0-4994 GCA_051892075.1 Lachnospirales bacterium | reverse complement strand
TTGCAGCTCTCTGAAAGACATTGATAAAACCTACTTACTCTCCCTCATCGGTTTAGTTTATTTTAAACGGAAAAATGATATTTGTCAATATTTTTTTACTTTAATTTAAAAAAAATGTATTAGAAAAATACCCATTACCTTTTTATAATTAATATATTATTCATCATCACGCCCATTAGGAATTTCCATATCAATTTCAATATTTTTCATTGTGGCAAAATTATAAAGCTTATTTATATACCTCATAATTCCATTTTTCAATCTTTGCTCGTCTTTTTCCCACAGAAAAATTTTTAACATAAACCGTTGTATTTTTAAAATTAAAGCCTATAATATCACTTCCAATATATTTTACACTTCTTGGAATTACAAGTTTTTTAAGGGATTTACATTCTGCAAAAGCAAAATCATTTATTATTTTTACACTCTTTGGAATAATAATTTCTTCTAAATTTTCACAACAGAAAAAAGCTCCCTCTGAAATTTCTTTTACATTTTTATCTATAATGACTTCTTCCTTATTTTGAGGACATCTTATTAATATTGTTTTATTTTTATTATAAAGTACACCCTTAAAAGATGAAAAATAAGGATTTTTTTCATTAACATTTATTTCTTCCAGTTTATTACAACAATCAAAAGCCGATACATTAATATATTTCACATTTTTTGGTATTTCAATTTTTTTAAGACTATTACAACAGTCAAAAGCATAAGATTTTATTGATTTTAGCTTTAATGGAAGTGTAATATTTTCAATAAGACAACAAAAGGCAAAGGCAGATTTTCCTATTTTTTCTACAGGAATAGGTGAGTCGTCTTTTTTTGATGTTTCAATATAATTTGGAATTACACAGTTTGTAACTAGCTCATCACATTTTACCACTTCTTTTTTATTTTCATCAATATAAATATTTCCATTTGTAACAGGGTATGTAATCATAAATGCCACTCCTTTGATTTTTATTCTATTATAAAAAAATGGATAGGAAATAAATTTCCCATCCATAGATTTTAAGAATATTTCTCCAAAGCAGATTTTAAATCAGCCTTAATCTCATCTACAAGGCTTTGAGGACTTATGACTTTAATATGATTAGCATACTGCATTGCCCAGAATTTCATAGCATTTAGATTTACAAAAACACTAACCCTTATTTCATCACAAGTTTCATCACTAAAATTTACATCTGTACCAAACCAGTCTATAATATCAGTAATTATATATTTTTTTGCCTTAAATATAACTGTAGCACTTTCTCCCGAAAACATATAAATATGTTCAGCCATAAGCTGAGGAAGATTAAGTCCGTTTTCACAGCCTTTAACTTCTTTTATTGGCTTTGCAGGAGTATCAAGAAGTTCTACATCAGCAATTCTGTCAATTCTGTAGTATCCAATATTATTATACCAATTATGATTGCAAATAAGATAATATCTTCCATTTGTTGCCACCATTTGATAAGGATTTACAACATATTTTTTGTTTTTATTATTTACGGTTTTTCTTGTTTGAAGTTTTTTATTAGTGCCATAATCTCTGTAAGTAAACATAATTTGACGATTTTTACTTATGGCTTCATCAATAACAGCTACATTATAAAAAAGTTCATTATTTTTTGGCATTTTTTCAGGCAAATTTCTAATATGCTTTATTTTGTATTTAAAATATATACTTGATAAGCCTTCAAGTTTATTAACCAATTCTTTGCATTGGTTATAAGGTATGTATTTTGAAAACAAAAGACTATCAATAAGAATACGAAGCTCCTCATCAGTAAAATCTCTGTTAATATAAAAATCCGAAAGCATAACTTCGTTATTATTTCTAATTTTTTCAGAATAATTTATATCATAGCCAAAATCTATGAGATTCATAATATTAGGCTTAATTGATTTTCTATTTACTTCCATATTGTATTCAGTTTTAAGTTTTTCAAGAATTTCAGCTTGGCTTAATTTATGATTTTCGTCAGTATATTTTCTCAAAATATCAAGTATATTCATTATAAGCATTTTCTTTGGCTGTTTGGTATACATAAAATTCACCTCTCGATAAATTATATCACACTCCCATATTTTTTAAAAGCCTATTCTATTTTTTTCTTTAACATAACTAATATCTTCAAAAACAAAATCCTCCGGTATAAAAGTTTTAAAATCATTATCTGTAAGATAATCTGTATCTTTTTCAATAATTCTGTTGGCAAGATTTAATTTTGCCTTTTCAAATATATTTCTTGAAAATCTGCCGTTACCAAAATCCTTTTGCCTAACAGCATTTTCAAATACAGGAATAAGTTTTTCCTTTACGCCCTCAGAAAAAACCATATCAGCTTTTTTCGCAAAAAGCTTAGTTATGTCATAAAGTTCATTAGGTGTATAGTCATCAAAAAATATATTATAGGCAATTCTGCTTTTAAGTCCGGTATTTCTTTCTATAAATGCCTCCATTTCCTTTGGATATCCTGCAAAAATTACAACTAAATCATCTCTGTTATTTTCCATTTCCTGAACTATTGTGTTTATTGCCTCATCACCATAAGAACCTCCTTTGCTATCTAAAAGTGAATATGCCTCATCAATAAATAATACGGAACCCTTTGCTTTTTTAAAAGCATCCTTTACAATTTGTGCTGTCCAGCCTACATATTTACCAACTAAATCAGCTCTGCCAAGCTCGTATAAATATCCTCTTGATAAAATACCATTATCCTTTAAAATTTGTGCCAAAAGCCTTGCAACAGTAGTTTTTGCTGTGCCCGGACTGCCTGTAAATACCATGTGCATTGAATTTTTGCCTACTTTAAAGCCCCTTTCTTTGAAAAGTGCCTGTGCCTTATAATACTTTACAATTCTATTTACAGTTTCCTTTACATTTTTAAGACCTATCATATTCATTAGTTCATCATAGGCATTTCCCTTTGGCTTTTCTTTCACTACTTTTTTATCAGATGAAATTATTTCTTTGTACTGAGGAAAAACCTCTGTTTTTAACTTTTTCTGATACCATTTGTCAAAAATTCTGTTAAGCTCTGACACTTTATAGCTTTTATTTTCTTCAATATATTTTTCTAAAATGTCATAATCTGCTTCAACATTATTTTCAGCGGCTTTTATCTTTATATATTCATATATGTTATCTCCCATAAGACTTTCGTCTTTAATCTCTACAAAAGATATGTTTTCTGTGTTGTTATAGATATTATCAATAATTTTTTTGCAAGGCTTAAAGAAATTGAATATTATTTGTATTTTATTTGAATACTCCCTTACCTTCTTGCAAATGGAAAGTATTTTTTCTTCTTGTTCATTTGCTTCAAATTCCTCATCACTAATATCCTCACCAATATTAAATATAATTGTACCGTCTTCAGAAATTTTAAATATAGCTTCAATATTATTTGAACTAAAATTTCTTGTTTTGTCAACATCTATCATTGTAACTCTTTTACTTTTTATTCTAAAATTAGAATAAAGAGCCGATGTAAGAGAAGAACATATTTTTTTATTTATATTATTATCTTCAGCATAAATAATATAATGAACAGGGTGTCCTTTAGCTAGGGGATTGTTATTTTCTCCATATATTCTCTCTATTTCAGGAATTAAGGACTCATCACAAAACAGATTGTCACATTTTTTAAGTATTTCCTCTTTACTATGTATATTTTCAATCATCATTTCTGAATATTCAATACTATTTCCGTAACCTCTTGAAATATCCTCTATAAAATATTCATCTTTAACAGAACTGTCACTATAAATAAAACTATTTCTTGAGGAAATTCTAAGGAGAGACGATATGCCATTTATGGTTATTTCACTTATTCTTTCATTTGTAGTTAAAATTTCCACACTTTCTAAAAATGACTCAAAAATTGAGCTAATATCAGTATCTAATAGAGAAATTGCACCCATTGTTATATTTCTATTTCTTATTCTTGAAATAAAAACATATATTTTACCGTCAAATTTTCTTGAAAAATCGTCATTACTTTCTTCAATATTTCTACTATACTCAAAATTGTTCATTTCGTCTGAATAATTTTCAATATGTCCTTCAAATCTGTAAAAAAACATATAATCACTCTCCTTTAAAAAAATATCCCATCGCCTTTTGTATGATTAATATACAAAAAGGAATGGGATATTTTTATGCCATTCATAACAGCTAAGTATTCAGTTTTTCATACCACTCATAATTAATAACAATTACAGATATCTTGTATATCCTTGTTTAACATTTTTGACATAGCCCCTTTGAATTAACTACCTTTAATCAACCAAGTACTTGTTTACATATTTTTTAAATGCCGATGAATCTTTTGGGTCAGCTGTTTCAACATACTTGATTATTTCAATAATCTTTTCAGCCGTCATACCTTCGGCTTCAAGCTTATTAATCAAGTTGACTACCTCTTTACCTGTCATATATTCAATCATCCTTTCACGCCTCCTTTATATTTTATGTTTTTTATTACTTATATTATAAAATATAATTTTAAGGGTGTAAAGTCTATATGTTTAATTTTCAAAAAGCAAAACATATTTGACTTTTTAGGTCAACTATGATAATATTTTTATAAAAGATAGGTAATCGTTTTACCTGTCTTTTACTGTATCTATAGTATATCACAGGATATTTTAAAATAGCCATTTTTATATGTAATTTGTATTATATAGTGCAGGTTATTTGATAATTGTTTGCATTATTTACACAATCAGTTAAACAAGTTCGTCGAAATTATATATATTTAAAAATAAATTTTGGATATTTTAACCATAAAATTTGGATAAAATCCAAAATAACAAAATGTGAATAGAATGAATAAAACATATAATAAGCAGGCACAAAGTAAATAAAAACAAAAATTTACAAGACCAGACATAAGGATTTTACCTGATAGATATAATGCTATTGCAAATATGCTTAAAAAAATCGAGTAGGAGGCTACCCATTAGTTGAGTAGCCGACCTCTCACACCACCGTG
>JBJFFW010000114.1:0-5031 GCA_051892075.1 Lachnospirales bacterium | reverse complement strand
ACAAAACCTGTGATTTTATTGATGATGAAGTATTTATTATTGAAAAAAACAAAAAAGCTGTTATAATTGAATCTCCTTGTTTTTATGATAACAACAAAGAACTTGAAAACTATATTAAAAATCTTAAAATTTCAGGAATTTTTATAGCCTATCATGGAGCAGGTGGCACATTTTTAAAGGATAGTCCAAAATATGCCACTAAAAATGCTAAGGAATATAATGAAAATGGTGGTGGCAAGGATTTAATTAATAAATTTACTAATGCCTTTGGAGAAATATTTGATAATTCAATTCATAAAATCAATAATATAATTAACGAGGGGGAAATTAATATTGGAGGTATAGATTTTGTAATAACAAAAACAAGTGAAGCCTTTGATATTGAGATACCTGAAATTAACGCAGTCTATACTCATATGTTAGGTCATGACTGTCATTCTATTGTTGCGGGAAACTCTCATGCTGATAATATTATAGCTCAGCTTAAAGATTATATAAATAAAGGCTATGACCTTATACTTACCTCTCACTACACTCCGGAGGATTTAAAAGATGTGAAAATTAAAATTGACTATTTGGAAAATCTTAAAGAAATTGCCTCAAAATGCAGTTCAAAAGAAGAATTTAAAGACACCGTAAAAACATTATATCCTAATTACAGCGGCGATAACTACCTTGATATGACTTCAAATCTTTTCTATAATAACTGACAACTAAAAAAGGCAGTGTGAAAACACTGCCTTTTTTAGTTTATGAAAATATGTAATTAAACTGTCTTTGGTTTTTTATCCTTTAAAACTACCTTTAATAAAATTGGAGTAATGAGGGTAGTAATAATAACCATAAATACAATAGCTGGGAAAAGTTCCTCATTTAAAAGACCTGAGTCAGCACCTTTCTGAGCTACAATAAGGGCAACCTCACCTCTTGATACCATACCGATACCTATTGATAAAGCTTCCTTATTATCAAACTTACAAATCTTAGCACCTAATCCACAGCCTAAAATCTTTGAAAGAATAGCTACTGCAAGAAGAACTAAAGCAAATACCATCATTTCAGGAGTTAAAAGATGTAAATTTGTCTTTAAACCGATACTTGCAAAGAAAACAGGTGAGAAGAAAAGGAATGATAACACTTCAAACTTAGAACCGATATAATCCTTAACACCAAAGTTACAAAGAATAACACCTGCAAAATAAGCACCTGTAATATCAGCTACACCAAAAAATTCTTCAGATGCAAAACTTAAAATAAGACAGAAAGCAAAAGCATAGATAGAAATTCTTCTTCTTCTTTTAACAGTTTTTGCAAAGTTTTTAGCAACTATAACAACTATAGCAACTATAGCAATAAATACAAAGAATAACAAAATTCTTATAATAACAGTAGAAAGGCTAACATCACTGCTGCCACTTCCACCACTAAGAGAAATAATAGCTGTTAATACAACTACACCAATAATATCGTCCATTACGGCAGCACCAAGAATAGTTGTACCCATTCTGCCTGAAAGCTTACCCATTTCTCTAAGAGTTTCAACAGTAATACTAACAGAAGTTGCAGTAAGTGTAACACCAACAAATATTGCCTTAAAGGTATCAACTGTAGGAGCACCCTCAGGATTCATAAGATAATATGTAGCCATACCACCTACAAGTGGCACTACAACACCTATAATAGCCACTACACAGGAGGCAACACCATTAGCTTTAAGCTCGTCTAAATTAGTTTCAAGACCTGACTCAAACATAAGCAGTATTACACCAATTTCAGACACGCCTAAAATGATAGGGTCGCCAATATCAATAAGATTTAAAAGTGACGGACCCAAAATAACACCGGCAATTAACGCACCTACTACCGCAGGCATACTTACTTTTCTTGAAGCAAGACCCAACACCTTAGTTGAAAGCAAAATTACTGCTATTGCAAGAAGGTAGAAATAAGGTCCCTGTGCCATTTCACTAAGCATTTCTCTCATAAATTTAAACCTCTTTTCCTAGATTCAAGGGTTAAATTTTAAACCCCATTTTTATTAATTTTAACCCCAAGTGGAAACATTGTCAATAACAAAACGCAAAATATTCCAAATAAATTTCAAAAAATTACCATATCTTAATTCTGTTTTCAGGAGCAGTATACATAGCATCGCCCTGTTTAATATCGTATGTATCATAAAACTCCTGAAGGCAGGAAAATACTGCATTTACCCTTATAAAATTAGCAGAGTGTGAGTCAGTTTTTACTGCATTAATCAAATATAAATTAGTATCTAAACTACTCCACATTTTTGCATAAGATTCAAAAACTGCCTTTAAATCTCCCCCTTTATTTGCTGCAATTTCTACAATACAAGATGCACCTGATAAATCTGAAATATTTTCTAAAACAGTAGATGCTCCGTCATTATCAACACCATTTGCAACTTCATATTTTCCAAAATAAGTTACAGCCTTATCTGATAAGTCATAAAAATAATTTTTATCTTCTTCTGTCCACCAATCTACCTGATTTCCATAGGCATCAAAACTTGCACCCATTGGGTCAAAGGCATGGCTTATTTCGTGAGCCACAACTGAGCCTATAGCACCAAGATTTTCATAATAGGAACCGTCTTCATTATAAAAAGGTTTTTCAAGTATAGCCATAGGAATTATAAATTCATTTGAATTAAGAACATAGCAGGCATTAACAGCTAAAGGTGATATAGCCCAATCAGCCTTATCTCTTTGGGTATCAGGCAAAGATAAATAATAATCACTTATAACTTTTTCAACAGATAATACATTACCCATTAAAGTTCCGCCATTTTCTTTTGATACAATATTAATTTTTGAAGAATATGGTTTGTTGCCTTTATAATATCCAACCTTTACCGTCATTTTATCAAGTTTTTCAATGGCAGATTTTTTAGTTTCACTACTTAACCACTCATTATTTTCAATCTTTACTTTATAAAAGGATTTTATATCATTTATAATATTTTTAATTCCCTGTTCTTTTTGAGAATCATAATATTTTGACGCATAAACATTAATTGTTGCCACACCGGCATATTTTCTTACAAAATCTACAGCACTATCTTCTAAGGAATAAGCTTTTCCTCCTCCATTTACACTATTGTAAAAGCTATAGCATTTGTTAGCAATTTTTTCTGATAAATAAGGAGCATAATATGTAATTAAATTAACTTTATAATAAGCCTTTAAAACATCTATATTTTCATTTGAAACAGTAACGGCAGTTTGTTTTAGCTGTTCCTTATTATAAATATTTATACTGTCGCCTTTTGAAGTAAGATTATTTATAAATTCCTCTGTATTAAGTCCCTGTGAATTATTGTTAAGCTCATTTCTCTTACAGACTAAATTATAAGAATTATAACTTGTAATTCCTGACTTTTGAACAATGGTCTTTTCAAAATTATAAAGTTTTTCAGCCAAATTTTTGCTCTCGCTGTCATCTAGTCCACAAACAGATAAAATATCTGCAACATAAGCATAATAGGCATTTTTACTGCTTGTTGACTCCAGTTCAAAATAATTATCCTTACTTAAAAGTACAGCAGACTCATTAATCTGCAAAATATTTTTGGAGCTGTCTTTTGGACTTGGCCCTATACTTATGTTATATAAAGGTGAAAAACCCATTTCTTTATAAAGCCATGCCTCAACAGACGGTATACTTTTTACGGAAGTAATTTCATCAATTTTATTAAGTCCCTCTTTTAAAGGCTCAATTCCAAGAGAATTTCTTGACTGTGTATCCTTATATAAATTATAGACACTACTTATTCTTTTGGAATTATCATCACTTAAATAATGACTTTCTTCAATAATAACTTTAATACGATTATTAACAATCTCACCTACAGCATCAAAGTTATCATAATGTTGTCTGTCCTTTAAGCTGTTATTTCTTGCAAATTTATCATTATAATACTTAAAAAAATCATCTTTATAATTATTTTTATTAACCTTTTGTTCAATTTTTGAAGAAAGAATACCCACCTGTTCTATAGTAATATTATCATTTGAACCAAAAGTAGTATCATTATAGCCGTTTATAATTCCACCCTGAGTAAGTTTATTTACATCATCTGATGCCCAACTTGGCACATCTGTAAAATGTTTTTCACTTTGAGTTATTTCCACATTTCCAAGTAACCTTGATAAAATTACTGCCGCTTCAGCTCTTGTAACAGGATTATCAGGTCTTAAAGTGTTGTCACTATATCCTTTTACAATATTATTTCCTACGGCTATTTCCATATCAGTAACATAAATTTCATCTACATTTTTACTGTCACTAAAAGATGAAATATCCTCTTTATTTTGGAAAGAATTTCTGCCTACAGCCTGTACAAACTCTGATATAACATATTCTCTTGAGGCTATATTTTTGTTTCTGTCAGCATACACATTTAAAGAAGAAAACATCATTATAGCAGATAAAATTAAAGCAAATTTTTTCTTCATACACATACCCCCTTAACTTACTTTATTTATTATTCTTCCATTTATAAATCCTTCTAAATTTGAAAAGGCAATAGATAAAAGTCTTTTTTTAGTTTCTACTGCCTGCCACGCAATATGAGGTGTAACAATGGTATTTTTAGCCATTATAATAGGATTATCTTTTTTAGGTGGTTCAGAATTTACCACATCACATAAATAATAAGAAATTTTGCCCTTTTCTAAAGCTTCACATACATCTTTATCATTTATTACTCCACCTCTTGCAGTATTAATTATAATAACACCTTTTTTCATAAGTGATATGGTATTACTATTTATAATTTCTTTTGTTTCATCATTTAATGGACAATGCAGGCTTATAATATCGCTTTCAGATAAAACCTTTTCAAGACTTTCATATTTGCACTTGGAATTATCATCTTTACATTTTCCCCTTGGTCTGTAATAAATTACATTCATACCAAAGCTTAATGCAATTTTGCCTACTTCTTTTCCAATACTTCCATATCCAATAAGTCCCATAGTTTTGCCACTAAGCTCTGTTAATGGA
>JBJFFW010000113.1:0-5062 GCA_051892075.1 Lachnospirales bacterium | reverse complement strand
ATATCAGTAACTCCCTGACTATAGCTTAAATGAAGCATTTCTGCTGACATCTCAGCACTTTTGCTGCCATCATCAATTTTTGGAATTATATGTGAATGAAAATCTATCATAATTACACCTTCTAATATCCATTACTGTAATAGCCATAACGAGATTTTTTTCCATATTTATAGTAGCCATAGCCTGTTTTTGAAGATGTAACATCATTTAAAACAAAGCCAATAATCTTTGCATTTACAAATTTTAGCTTATTAACAGCATCTCTAACCATATTCTTTTCTGCCACATACTGTCTTACTACAACTATTACACCATCTGTATATTTAGAAATAAGTGCTGCATCAGTAACAACATTTACAGGAGGTGCATCTATAAAAATATAATCATATTTTTCTCTAAGTTTTTCTATAGTATCAGCCATAATCTCTGAAGAAATAAGTTCCACAGGATTAGGAGGTATTTTACCTGATGTAATAACATCAAGATTTTCATAAACCTGCTTACAAATAGCCTCGTCAATATCACTTTCTGATACTAAAATATCACTTAAACCCTTATCTGATTTAATATTAAGAACCTTATCAACAGTAGGCTTTCTTAAATCACAATCAATTAACAAAATCCTTTTTCCGGACTTAGCAAAAGTTATAGCATTATTAACTGAAGTTGTACTTTTACCCTCTGAAGCCAAAGCACTTGTAACACATATTACTTTACACTCTTTTTTTGAAATTGAAAAAGCAACATTTGTTCTTAATTCATTATAAGCTTCTTTTATATTAAATCTGGTATCATCATTGACAATTACATTAACATTATCATTAACATTATCAATTTCATCATTTTTATTGCTAAAAAGATTAAACATTTTTCTTTTCTCCATCTTTATAGTCTACAGATTTTTCAACACTTTGAGTAAATGTTGGAATGACACCTAAAATAGGCAAATCAGGATAAAGATTATTAAGGTCATTCTCGTTCTTAACAGAATTATCCATAAGTTCAATAGCAACAGCTAAAGCTATGCCAATAATACCACCTAAGATAAAGCCCAACAAAGTATTCTTTTTCACATTAGGTGATGCCGGCTTATCCGGTAGGGTTGATCCATCAATAATCCTTACAGAAGTACCATCCATAAAATCAACAATTTTGTCAGGAACAGTTTCAGCTATTGCATTTGCAATAATATTTGCATGTTCAGGGTTTGTGCTTGTAACTGTAACACTAATAATCTGAGTTTCTTCTGTTGTAGAAACACTAATCATATCAGCTATGTCATTGGCCGTATATCCTAACTCCTGAACTTTCTCAGCTACAGCACTTAACATACTATTACTTTGTAAAAGTTCAATATATGTAGGAACTAAAGTAATTGAAGCATTAACATCATTAAAATCAAGACTGCCACTTACAACAGTTGCATTATTATTAATACACATACTGATATTTGTCTGATATTTAGGCACAATCACAAATTCACTTAATAAAAAAGATGATAACCCAAACACAACAGCAAATAATACAATCATTTTGGCTTTAGACAAAACTGCCGCAACCAAATTTTTAATATCTATATCAATTACACCTGCATCTAAATCCAAATTAGAATTCATAACAATACTCCATCCTTGTATATATATCTTTTAGTATTATACACTATAAACTTTGAAAAATCAAGATATATATTAAAATATTCTAAAAAAAGTTACAACATTTAGTTAAGTATGATTTTTACTGCTTTACAAATTCCAATAAATGTATTATAATGTTATAAAGCAAATTTTTTTGCTAAATTTTTAAACGGAGGTTATTCAAATGAGTATTAATTTTTCATTAGAGGGTAAAATTGCTCTCGTTACTGGTGCTTCTTATGGTATCGGTTTTGCTATTGCTTCTGGTATGGCTAAAGCCGGTGCTACAATCGTTTTCAACGACCTTAAACAGGAATTAGTTGATAAGGGTCTTGCTGCTTACAAGGAAGCAGGCATCGATGCTCATGGTTATGTTTGTAATGTTTGTGACGAAGATGCTGTAAACGAAATGGTTGCAAAGATTGAAAAAGAAGTTGGTGTTATTGATATTTTAGTAAATAATGCTGGTATCATTAAGAGAATTCCTATGTGCGATATGACTGCTGCTGAGTTCCGTCAGGTTATTGATGTAGACTTAAATGCTCCATTTATCGTATCTAAGGCAGTTATTCCTAGTATGATTAATAAGGGTGGCGGTAAGATTATCAACATCTGTTCTATGATGTCTGAATTAGGTAGAGAAACTGTTTCTGCTTATGCTGCTGCTAAGGGTGGTCTTAAGATGCTTACTAGAAATATTTGTTCTGAATATGGTAAGTACAATATCCAGTGTAACGGTATTGGACCTGGTTATATTGAAACTCCTCAGACTGCTCCTTTAAGAGAAAGACAGCCTGATGGTTCAAGACATCCATTTGATTCTTTCATTGTTGCTAAGACTCCTGCTGAAAGATGGTTAAAGCCTGAAGAATTAGCTGGTCCTGCTGTATTCCTTGCTTCTGAAGCTTCTGATGCAGTAAACGGTCACATTTTATATGTTGACGGTGGTATCCTTGCTTACATTGGCAGACAGCCACAGTAAAATCCAATTTTCTTACATAAAAAAAGAGCTTCTTTTGAAGCTCTTTTTTATTCTAATTATCATATCTTTCAACAACATTTATAGCCTTTGGCACATAGTTTCCCTTTTTAAATCTATGTTCTTGGGAGTGAATTACCAAATAAGTAATTACAACTAAAATAAGACCTAAAACTATGCCTACAACTTCTGCATAAGCTATATTATATTTTAAAGCACCATAATATCCTGCAAAGACGCCAATCATAAACATAATAAAAGGTATGCCATACATTATAACAGTAGCCTTATAAAAGTCAACGCTATCTAACATAATTTCAACCTTATCGCCAATTCTGCCCTCACAAAGATTTACAGCCTTAATAAGCATTTCCTTTTTTTCAATACCGGCTGTGCAGGCTTTGCATTTAGCACAGGCTTCAGTTCTTTCAAGCTTTATTACAAGCTTTCCCTCCTCATAGCCTATAACTTCTCCAATTTCAGCCATAAAGTTCAGCTCCTTTATACATTAAAACGGAATAAAATTACATCTCCGTCCTTAACAACATAATCCTTACCTTCACTTCTGTATACACCGGCATCTTTAGCTGCTGCCACAGAGCCAAGTCTTACAAGGTCATCGTATGTAACAACTTCAGCTCTAATAAAGCCTCTTTCAAAATCAGAATGAATTTTTCCTGCTGCCTGAGGAGCTTTTGTACCATTTTTAATAGTCCAAGCTCTAACTTCTGTAACTCCTGCAGTTAAATAGCTAATAAGTCCAAGGAGAGTATAGCTTGCTTTAATAAGTCTGTCAAGACCACTTTCACTGCATCCAAGGTCAGCTAAAAACTCAAGCTTTTCATCATTTTCAAGTTCAGCTATTTCTTCCTCAATTTTAGCACAAACAACAAATACTCCTGAGCCTTCCTCACTTGCAAGCTCTCTTACGGCATTAACATATTTGTTATTTTCACCATCACTTGCCAAATCTTCCTCGGCTACATTTGCAGCATACAAAACAGGCTTAATACTAATAAGATTAAAACTGTTTACAAGAGCAATATCGTCCTCATCTGTAAGGCTAATACTTCTTGCACTTTTGCCTTCTTCAAGAGTTTCTTTAATAGTTTTTAAAAGAGCCACCTCTCTTGCAAGAGATTTATCATTCATTGCCTGTTTTTGAACCTTTGCAAGTCTTTTATCCACTACTTCAAGGTCAGCTAAAATAAGCTCCAAATTAATAGTTTCAATATCTCTTACAGGGTCAACGCTTGCATCTACATGAACAATATTGCTGTCTTCAAAACATCTTACAACATGAACAATAGCATCTACCTCTCTAATGTGAGATAAAAATTTATTACCTAAACCCTCACCCTTACTTGCACCTTTTACAAGTCCTGCAATATCAACAAATTCAATAACAGCAGGTGTAACTTTCTGAGTTGTATACATATCAGCCAAAACATCAAGTCTTTTATCAGGCACAGGTACAATACCAACATTAGGGTCTATTGTGCAAAATGGGTAGTTTGCGGATTCTGCACCACCACCGGCTAAAGAGTTAAACAATGTACTTTTACCAACATTTGGTAAACCGACAATTCCAAGTTTCATTTTATCATTTATCCTTTCAAACAAATAGACGGAAACCCTCCGTCTATTTAAAATTTATTAATCCCTATCAATTAAAACTCCTAAAAGAAGTCCAAGTAAAAATATAAGCAAACCAATAACTCCGCCGGCAGCATAAATCTTTGGCTTAGATTTATTGGAAATATATGTTCCTCTTAAAGGACTCTGGTCTATTTGCTGTTTTGCAACACGATAATGTCTTCTAGGTCTTGCATATCTCATAATACATTCTCCTTTCAAATTCTATAATACAATTTCCTAGTATTAGTATAACATATATTTTAAAAATTTAAAAGAATTTTATTATTTTTTTTGACCTTTTTATAAAAAAGGTATATAATGTAGTTATAACCATAAAGAAATAGGAGGGATTTTATGAGTTACGAAGTTTTAAAAAGCGAAAAAGTATATGAGGGCAGAGTCATAGATGTTGAAAGAGATATTGTATCTATGCCTGACGGAAAGGAAGCAATCAGAGAAACCGTTATTCATGGTGGTGCTGCTGCAATGCTTCCTATTGATGAAAAAGGCAAAATCTTACTCGTAAGACAGTACAGACACTCTGCAAAAGCAATGACTTTGGAACTTCCTGCAGGTACTATTGAAAACGGTGAAAGTCCTTATGACTGTGCTGTAAGAGAAATTGAAGAAGAAACAGGCTACAAGTGCTACCACATGGAGCATCTTATCACAATGTACTCAGCTATAGGCTTTTGTAATGAGCAAATTCATATTTTTGTATGCAAAGACCTTATTGACAGTAAACAGCATACAGATGAAGATGAATTTATTACTATTGAAAAATATAGTCTTAAAAAGTGTCTTGAACTTA
>JBJFFW010000112.1:0-5063 GCA_051892075.1 Lachnospirales bacterium | reverse complement strand
AAAAAAATGTCAGTATAAAAATTGGTGAAGTAAAAATATTCATGCGTATGTCCTGTAATCGTCAAGAGAATTATTGACATTTTTTTTAAATGTGGTAAACTAAAATATAACAATAAATTTATAAAGGAGGCATCTGAATGAAAAGCGATATTCAGATTGCACAGGAATGTGTATTAGAACCGATTACTAAAGTTGCAGAAAATTTTGGCATTGATGCAGATGACCTTGAGCTTTACGGAAAATATAAGGCTAAACTTTCTGACGACTTATATAACAAAACAAAAGATAATAAAGACGGAAAACTTGTCCTTGTAACAGCTATTAACCCTACTCCTGCAGGAGAAGGAAAGACTACTGTTACAATAGGTCTTTCTCAGGCTTTAAATAAGCTTGGCAAAAAATCCCTTGTAGCTTTAAGAGAGCCATCTCTTGGACCATGTATGGGTATTAAAGGTGGTGCAGCAGGCGGTGGTTATTCTCAGGTAGTACCAATGGAGGACATTAACCTTCATTTTACAGGTGATATTCACGCTATGACTACTGCTAACAACCTTTTATCTTCTGTTATAGATAATCATATTCATCAGGGCAACGCTCTTGGTATTGACACTAATAACATTGTATGGAAAAGATGTGTTGACTTAAATGACAGAGTTTTAAGAAGTGTAGTTGTAGGTGTTGGCGGAAAGCTTAATGGTGTTACAAGAGAAGACGGCTTTATGATTACTGTAGCATCTGAAATTATGGCTATAGTATGTCTTGCAGAAAATATCAAGGATTTAAAGGATAAATTAAGCAAAATTGTGGTAGCCTATACTTATGATGGAAAGCCTGTTACTCCTGCTGACTTAAATTGTGTAGGTGCTATGGCAGCTCTTTTAAAAGATGCAATTAAGCCAAACCTTGTTCAGACTCTTGAGCATACTCCTGCTATTATTCATGGTGGTCCATTTGCAAATATTGCTCATGGCTGTAATTCAGTTAAGGCAACTAAAATGGCTCTTAAACTTGCTGATGTTGTAATTACAGAGGCAGGCTTTGGTGCTGACCTTGGTGCTGAAAAGTTTTTTGATATTAAGTGTAGAAAAGCAGGCTTAAAGCCTGATGCAGTTGTACTTGTTGCTACTGTAAGAGCATTAAAATATAATGGTGGTGTACCAAAAACTGAACTTAACGAAGAAAATGTTGAGGCTGTTAAGCGTGGTTTTGTAAATCTTCAAAAGCATATTGAAAATGTGCATAAGTTTGGTGTACCTGTAGTTGTAACTTTAAATAACTTTGTTACAGACAGTGAAGCAGAAGTAAACTATATTAAAGAAAAGTGTGAAGAAATGGGTGCTGATTTTGCCATTGCCAAAGTTTGGGAAAAAGGCGGCGAAGGCGGAAAAGCTCTTGGGGAAAAGCTCTTAAATGTTCTTGAAACAAAAAAATCAAACTACAAGCCTTTGTATGATGAAAATGACACTATTGAAAATAAGATTAACACAATTTCTAAAGAAATCTATGGTGCTTCATCAGTTAAGTTTGACCCTAAGGCTAAAAAAGAAATGGCTAGACTTGAAGATTTAGGTCTTGATAAAATGCCTGTTTGTATAGCTAAAACACAGTATTCTTTAAGTGATAACCCTGCCCTTTTAGGCAGACCTGAAAACTTTGAAATAACTGTAAGAGAAATAAGAGTAAGTGCAGGTGCAGGCTTTGTAGTAGCTCTTACAGGCAATGTTATGACTATGCCCGGACTTCCTAAAAAGCCGGCTGCTGAAAATATTGATGTAACCGATGAGGGAAAAATTGTTGGTTTATTCTAAACTAAAGGAGATTATTATGAAATTTTACAAAGCTGTTGCATTTGGTTTGGTTGTATCTGCCTTATTATCTGGCTGTGGTAAAAATGTTAATATTGTTACTGATACAGAAAGAGATAAAATGGGCAATTCAACAAGTAATATAAGTAATTTAGGCTCTGTTTGTTCTGATGACACTAACCTTTATTATCAAAAAGCAGATGATGGCTATAATTTATATTCATCAACTCTTGACGGCAAAAATGAAAAAGAGCTTAATGATGCTGAAACATATTTTATAAATGCTTATGGAGATAGTCTTTATTATGCTGATGCCGCTGATGGTTTTAGCATATATTCTATGAAAAAAGACGGCAGCGACAAAAAGAGAATTATAGAAGCTCCTGCATATTATGTTAATGTTTACAATGATAAAATTTATTATGTAGACTTTGATAATAATCAGAAAATATATTCTGCAAATCTTGACGGCAGCGATATTAAAGAAATTTGCTCTGACACTTCTTTTTATATGAATGTTTATGGTAACTGCATTTATTATATTAATCTTACTGACGGAGCTAAAATTTATTCTGTTAATATTGACGGTTCAGGCAGGAGATTACTTGTAGATGACTATTGTGGTTACCTTGCAGTTTATAATGATTGTATTTACTACACTTTGCCTTTAACAGAAGAAGCAAAATCTAAACAGGAAAATTCAACAGTAAATGAAAATACTGTAATTGGTGATGATGCAATTTACAGATATTCTCTTATAGACGGAACCATAGAAAAAAAGGTATCTGAAAAATGTACTGATATAAATGTTTATAATGACAGAATATATTATCGTGATATAGATAAAAAGTGCATATATTCTTGCGACTTGGAAGGACAGGACACAAGAGTAGAAGTTAAAGACGACGGTGTTTGTATTAATATTGCCGCCGATAGAATTTTCTATGTAGTTAAAACAAAAGATGGAACTGCACAGTTAAAATCAAAGGAGTTGTAATTATGGAAAATATAATAGATGGTAAGGCTATATCAGCAATAATTAAAGACGAAGTAAAAAAAGATGCCGATTTATTAATTTCCAAAGGTTTAAATCCTTGTCTTGCTGTTATATTAGTTGGAGAAAATCCTGCGAGTCAAGTTTATGTAAGAAATAAGAAAAGAGCTTGTGAATATTGCAATATTAAATCATTAAGCTATGAACTTAGCGCAGATATTACAGAAGATGAACTTTTAGCTCTTATTGACAAATTAAATGAAGATAAACAATGTAACGGTATCTTAGTTCAGCTTCCTTTACCAAAACATATTGATGAAAACAAAGTTCTTTTAAGAATTAGTCCAGAAAAGGATGTAGACGGTTTTCATCCTTACAATGTAGGTCTTTTAAGTATTGGTACAGCAGCCTTAAAGGCTTGTACTCCTGCAGGATGTATTGAGCTTATTAAAAGAAGTGGCGTTGATATTACAGGCAAAAACTGTGTAGTTGTAGGCAGAAGTAATATTGTAGGCAAGCCTGTAGGTATGCTTTTAACTGCTGAAAACGGCACTGTTACAACCTGTCATTCAAAAACAAAAAATATGGCTGAAATTTGTAAAAATGCCGATATTTTAGTAGCTGCTATTGGAAAAGCTAAATTTATAACAGCAGATATGGTAAAAGAAGGTGCTGTAGTAATTGATGTAGGTATTAACAGAATGGATAACGGCAAACTTTGCGGTGATGTAGACTTTGATGAAGTAGAGAAAAAAGCAGGCTTTATTACACCTGTTCCGGGTGGTGTAGGTCCTATGACTATAGCTATGCTTATGAAAAACTGTATTACAGCCTGCAAAATGCAAAATAATGTTACGGAGGATTAAAATATGAAAACTATAGCTGTAGATGCTATGGGGGGAGATAATGCCCCTAATGAAATAATTAAGGGTGCTGTCGAAGCTTTAAAAGAAGTTACATATAATATTACCCTTGTAGGCAAAGAGGACATTATAAATAGGGAACTTAAAAAATATAGCTATGATACTTCAAGGATTTCTGTGGTTAATGCCGATGAAGTTATAGAAAATTGTGAAACTCCTACTGTAGCAATTAAGCAAAAAAAGAATTCATCTATGGTAGTAGGTCTTAATCTTGTGAAAAAAGGCGAGGCAGATGCCTTTGTTTCAGCAGGCAACACAGGTGCTCTCCTAACAGGCTCAACTGTTATTATAGGCAGAATTAGAGGAATTGAAAGACCTGCCCTTGGTACACTTCTTCCAACAGAAAAAGGTGTAACAATGATGCTTGATTCAGGTGCAAATGTTGATGCAAAGCCCTCATATCTTAGCCAGTATGCTCTTATGGGTTCAATCTATATGGAAAATGTTATGGGAATTAAAAATCCAAGGGTTGGACTTGTAAATATTGGTGCTGAAAAAGAAAAAGGCAATGCAATGGTAAAAGAGGCCTATGAGCTTTTAGAAAACACTCCTAATATTAATTTTGTAGGAAATACAGAAGCAAGAGATATTACCCTTGGTGATGTTGATATTATTGTATGTGACGCTTTTGTAGGAAATGTTATTTTAAAGCTTATGGAAGGCTTTGGTCATACAATGCTTAGAATTATTAAAAAAGAGCTTATGGCAGATTTTATGTCAAAAATAGGTGCTTTAATTGCATTTAAGGCATTTAAAAGAGTAAAAAGTTATTTTGAGTATGATGACAAAGGCGGTGCTCCTTTCCTTGGTTTAAAGGGACTTGTAGTTAAGGCTCATGGCAGTTCTGATTATAAGGCAATAAGAGGTGCAATTAAACAATGTGCACTCTTTATGGAAACAGATATTGTTAATAAAATCGCCGAAAAAATATAATTGTCGAAAAAATTTATAAAATAAAATTAAAAATTTTTAAAAATTGTAAAATAATACTTGTAATATCCTTGAATATTTAGTATAGTAATTATGACAAAACAAATTTTGAAAGTTAAGGAGGAAATACGAAATGGAATTTGATAAGGTAAAAGAAATTATCGCTGATGAGTTAGGTGTTTCTGAAGACGAGATTACAATGGAAACATCTTTTGAAGATTTAGGTGCTGACTCATTAGACCTTTTCCAGATTATTAACACTTTAGAAGAAGAATTCGGTATTGAATTTGATAACGATGATTCTTCTGAAATTAAGACTGTTGGCGATGCTGTAGAGTATGTTAAGTCTGCAAAATAATTTTGGTAAATTCTGTGCTGCAGTTTAAACTGCAGCACAATTTTTAAGTATAT
>JBJFFW010000111.1:0-5091 GCA_051892075.1 Lachnospirales bacterium | reverse complement strand
CAGACAGCTTATCTTAAGGCTCATTATCCTGTTTATTATATGGCTGCTCTTTTATCCAGTGTTATGGATAGAGTTGAAAAAATTGCAGAATATATTGAAAACTGCAAGCAAATGGGTATTAAAATACTTCCACCTAATATAAACGAAAGTGAAGGAGATTTTTCCGTAACTGACGACGGAACTTCAATAAGATTTGGACTTAAAGTTATTAAAACCGTTGGTGAGGGTAATGTTGATGCCATAGTTTTAAACAGAAATATAAATGGAAAATACAGAAGCCTTACTGAATTTATAGAAAGACTTGGAAATAACTTAAATTCAAGGTGCATTGAAGCTCTAATATTATCAGGCTGTTTTGACTGTCTTGGAGGAAAGAGGACACAGTATTTTGCAGTTTATGAAAAAATTTACAAAGGCTTAGGTCAAATTAGAAAAAATAATGTTATAGGTCAAATGGATTTATTTGCTATGTCATCAAAATCCAGCGAGGACAATTTTAAAGACCTTTTGCCAGATGTGGAAGAATTTAAAAATATGGTTAAGCTCTCAAAGGAAAAGGAGCTTACAGGTATTTATTTAAGTGGTCACCCCCTTGATGGCTGTGAAAAAACATTAAATAAATTTATAAGCTGTAAGGTTAAGGATTTTCCTAAAAATGAAGATGAAGTTGATATGCCTGATAAAATTTCAGACGGTGAACTTGTAAGAATAGGCGGAGTTATAACAAGTGTAAGTAAAAAATTTACAAGAAATTCAAAACAAATGGCTTTTATTACCCTTGAAGATATGACAGGTTCAATAGAAGTTATTGTATTCCCAAAGACTTATGATTTATTTAAAGATTATCTTGAAGAAGAAAAAATAGTGGTTATTGACGGACGAGCCTCTGTTTCAGATAATAAAATTAATATTATAAGCGATAAATTTACACCTTTTGAATCCTTGGAGGAGGCAAACAAAACCCTTTGGATAAAAATTCCAAAAAACAGCGGTATTGGTATAAACAATATTTTAAATATTACAAACAAATATCCAGGATATTCAAGTGTTATATTATATATAGAAGAAACCAAAAAGAAAATGAGGTCATCTTCTAAAAATAATGTTACTATTGAACCGGAGCTTAGAGCAGAACTTGAAAAGCTTTTAGGAGAAGGCACAACTGCCGTAAGAGAAAAAATAGAGTAAATAAAAGAGGATTAAAAATGAGAAGAAAAGCACTTAAATATGCAGTCCATACCTGTATGCCTGTAATTTTAGGATATATTCCCGCAGGCTTTGCCTTTGGACTTATGCTAAGTGCCATAGGAGGAAGCGTACTGACCTCACTTATAATGGCTGTAACAATGTATGCCGGTGCAGGTCAGTATATTGCTGTTGATTTTATAAAAAATAACGCTACATATTTTACAATAGCCGTAACAACATTTCTTGTAAATTCAAAGCATCTTTTTTATGGCCTGTCATTAATTGATAAATATAAAAATACAGGGGTAAGAAAACTATATTTAATGTTTTCACTTACTGATGAAACCTATGCACTTTTAACAAGTACGGCATTTCCAAAAGATGTTAATAAAAATACATATATGCTTTATGTTTCATTTATAAATCAAATAAGTTGGATATGTGGCTGTGTACTTGGTTCATTATTTGGAAAGGCTATAACCTTTGATACAAAGGGACTTGACTTTGCAATGACAGCACTTTTTATAGTTATAATTACGGAACAATGGCAGAATTTTAAAACCAAACTTCCATTTATAATAGGAGCATTTTCCATTATAGTTGCAATGGTGGTTTTAGGAAAAAGCTATATGCTTCTTGGAGGAGCAGTATTATCAGTAATACTTTTAATCTTATTTAAAGAAAGGATTGAAAAAAATGACAACAACTAAGCTTGTTACATCAATAGCTTTAATGGCTTTAATTATAGCTTCTACAAGAATTTTTCCCTTTGTTGTTTTTGGAAACGGCAAAAAACCACCTGAAATAATAATGTATCTTGGAAAATATCTTCCTCCTGCAATAATAGTTGCAATTACAATTTATTGTTTTAAGGATATTAAATTCTATGAATTTCCTTTTGGCATAAGGGAAATAATAGCATCAATAAGTGTGGTTTTGCTTCATCTTAAATTTAGAAACACTATGGTTAGTATTACTATAGGAACAATATTATATATGGTATTAGTAAGGCTTTAAGACTATGAAAAATAGCCAAAACTAAATCCTCATATTTTTCAAAATTATGACATATTTTTATGGATTTTTTAACAAAAATATGTTATTATCTTAAATAGCATAATAGAGTTTTTTAAGGAGGATAATTTTATGCATACTCGTAAAACTAAAATTGTGGCATCTTTAGGCCCGGCTTCAAATTCTGTTGAAGATATTTGCAAGCTTATTGAGGCAGGTATTAGTGCTGCCAGATGTAATTTTTCACACGGTGACCACGAGGAACACGGAGAAAGAATTAAAAATGTTAAAATTGCAAGAGAAAAGCTTAATGCTCCTATTCCAATTATATTAGATACAAAAGGTCCTGAAATTAGAACAAAATCCCTTGTAAATGATGAAAAGGTTATGCTTAATGAAGGACAGGAGTTTACTCTTACTACAGAAGATATTATAGGTGATAATACAAGAGTTGGTGTTACTTATACTAATCTTCCAAGAGAAATTAGTGTAGGAGCAACTATTCTTATTGACGACGGCTTAATAGAGCTTAAAGTTGAGGAAATTAAGGGTAATGACATTAGATGTAGAGTTATTAACTCAGGTCTTTTAGGAAGTAAAAAGGGTATTAATATTCCTAATGCTCATATTAATCTTCCTGCCCTTACTGAAAAGGATATTGACGATATTAAATTTGGTGTAAGTGTTGGTATTGACTATATTGCAGCTTCTTTTATCCGTTCTGCAAGAGATGTAATGGAAATTAAGAGAGTTCTTGAAGAATGTGGCGGAAGTGATGTTCAGGTTATTTCTAAAATTGAAAACAGAGATGGTGTAGATAACATTGATGAAATTCTTGAAATTACTGATGCTGTAATGGTTGCAAGAGGTGACCTTGGTGTTGAAATTCCTTTTGAGGAAGTTCCACTTGTTCAGAAAATGCTTATTAAGAAGTGTATTTCTAAGGGTAAGCCTGTTATTACAGCAACTCAAATGCTTAATTCTATGATGGATAACCCTAGACCTACAAGAGCTGAAGTAAACGATGTAGCTAATGCTATTTTCGACTTTACAGATGCTATTATGTTATCAGGTGAAACTGCTCAGGGTAAATATCCTGTTGAGGCAGTTACTGCTATGGATAAAATTGCAAGAAAAGTTGAAGCTTCTATTGACTATGTAGACAGATTTAACAAGAATTATTCAAAGAGCTTTGCTATTAGAAATATTACAAGTGCTGTTACTCATTCAGCTTGTACTACTGCTCACGACCTTAATGCAAGTGTTATTTCAACTATTACTATTTCAGGCAGAGCCGTTAAGGAAGTTGCAAAATACAGACCTGCTACAGCAATTTTAGGCTGTTCTCCTCTTGATAGAACTTACAGACAGCTTAACCTTGTTTGGGGTTGTATGCCTCTTATGGTTGAATTCCAGAAAAAGAGCATTACTCATCTTTTCGACCATGTTGCCGAAGAAGCTATTAAGGCTGGCTTTGCTCACGATGGCGAACTTATGATATTTACAGGTGGTACTCCACTTGGTACTACAGGTTCTACTAACACAATTAAGGTTGGTATTATTGGTGATGTACTTATTTCAGGTATTCCTATGAATAAAACAGGCAAACTTACTGCTCACACTAATATTTGTGTTACTACTGATGATGCTAAACTTCATTTTGCAAAGGGTGATATTTTTGTAACATCTAACCCAAGTAAGGGACTTATTCCTTATATGATGAAGGCTTCAGCTATTATTGTTGGAAATAAGACAAAATCTGACTTCTCTCATGCTTTTGACCTTGCAAAAGAGCTTAAAATTCCTTGTATTTTATGTGAGGGAACTGAAGTGGGAGCTACTTTACCTGATAAACTCCTTGTTACTATTGACAGTAACAACGGTATTGTTTATGTTGGAGAAAGATAATTTATAAATTAAAATAAATGCTGTTGCAAAAAATTGCAGCAGCATTTTTGTTTGAGAAAATATTAAGCTGTAAGATTTATCAATCTATGTTATAATACCCTTGAGTTTATAAACTCCGCAAGAGGGAATGACAGGCGGTTGTTTCCTGCCTTAGTAGTATATTTCGGTGTGATGCCATTGATTTAAGGTTATTATATTCGGGATTTTACGAAAGGGGGATAAGTATGCAATATGAAGAATTATTTAAAGCTTATTTTGCTTTTGAATTTAATCCAAAACATATTAGCATTAATCGTAATGCTTTACATACTAAAATAACCGCCCTAATCTCTCAACCCTAGGACGGTTATTTAAAACAAAATAAAATTTACTAGGTGGGAGACAACCATAAGGTTACTCCCTCTTGTGTTTTTATGATACAATATTTTTTTTAAATTGTCAAGCCATCAAATTACAAGGCAAAACATTCTAATTTTTATTATAATTACTCTTAACAGTTTCATAAATTTTAAGGACATTTTCAGCAAAAGTAATATCAGAAAATTTAATTGCAACTTCTCTGCAATTTTTAACCATATTTTCATAGTTATTTGAAATTTCAAAATAGCCATTTATAAATTCATCTAAATTATTGTAGCCTATTCCATTTTCACCCTGTTTTAAAACCCCCTCCAAACAATTATCCCACCTTACCAACAAAGGTTTGTGAGAAGATAGAGCTTCTATATAGGTAAGTCCTTGAGTTTCACTTGTGGAGGCACATACAAATATATCCCCAAGAGCATAGAAATTCTCAATAACATCCCAAGAAACAGGTCCCGTAAATATAACATTTTTATCTATTCCAAGTTTTCTAACCTTATTTTGAAGATTAACCATTTCAGGTCCTTCCCCAACAATTACAAAAATACTATCCTTTTGTTTTTTCAAAAGCTCAGAAAAATATTTTTTAGGGAAAATCATGGGATTAAATAAAATTCC
>JBJFFW010000110.1:0-5104 GCA_051892075.1 Lachnospirales bacterium | reverse complement strand
ATTAGAAACAGTGTTATCAATTTCTATTTCTCCGTCATATTTCATATCAGTAATAGATTCATTAATTTCACAACCCGCCAAAGCACCACATAGCCAAGCCGTACTGAGTTCTGTCCAATCCGCACAATTTCTCTGTACTACAAACCCCTCATAATTAGTTGAGTGAAGCCAATCATAGTAAAATATTGCTTGGAATTTCTTTCCAACCTCATCCCTCATTCTCTTTGTCCATTCTGCAAGTAGCTCTTGATATTCATAGTCATCATACAACAGTGTAATTGTGTTAAATGTATAACCCTCCATTTCATCAAGCCAATGCTGAACCGCTGTTCCTGTAACATCTCCTATTGTTCCGCCTGTTAAAGCTGTGCCGGCTGTTTCCTGCAAGGTTGCACTTTTACTAAGTGTAACAAAATCATTGTCTACCAACTCACTTGCACTTGCAACAGTCTGAGAATCAACTACTGTTGTATCAAGATATGTTATAACATCATATTTTGTTTCGTCATCAACATTTTTATGAATAACGATTTTTAAATCATTACCTCGTGGACCAGGATATTTAGCCGTAGCATAAGTACACTTAGCATATGTGTACCCAGAACCAGCTTTGTTTAAGCAATAATAAATCATAGTTTTTCCGTGTTTAAAGAAATCTCTTGCCCATATTAATTTGTCTGATGTGTATTCATATCCAAAAATAGAAAGGCTATTCTTCTGGAATTCCTCTTTGGTGATAACCTTTACCTTATTATTAATCCAGTTACTTTCTACTGCAATAGCTCCAACACCTCTGTCGCCAAACACATTTACACCTGTGCTCTTAGAAACAAAGTTGATATAGCCGCCCGGTAATACCTTATTTTGTGTTATAAATGTTCCACCACCTAAAGCCATTACTTACCACTTCCTTTCTTCTTTGGCTTATTCATAAAATCATCAATAAGAGATTGACACTCATCAATGCTATAGTCTTTACTATCTTCCAAGACTACACCTAACACATCTCTGTACTTTGAAAATCTCTTACTTTCCTTTAATTGCTTTTTAGTAAATTTACTAACTGCTGTTTCTGGAACTGTTGTATTATTTGCAACAGCTTCAGTTTCTTTTTTAGTTGCCATTTACTTCAACCTCCTTCAATTTTAAATAATCCATTATATCTGCATTTTTATATAAAGTATTGAAATTAAAATTGACGAAGTAATGCAATACTCCGTCAACCTTTTCTACACTTATATCTGTGCCTTTAAATATTTTATTTTCGACTTCAACAGATACAAATTCATCTGTTAATTTTGCAAGTACATCATTAATTTCCTGTTCAGTATTAATACTGTTTTCGACAGGTATATACATAATATCAAAAGATGATATTTTCCTTTTGCCGTTAGTCATTAAATTCTGTGAGTGATTTATACATTTCACATAAAAGCAGGCAGTCTGCAAACCTTGTGGTACATTTTCACTATATATAGGTATATTTCCAAATAACTCTGCAAGTTTATCGGCTATAACACTAATAAAATCATTAATCATTTAACATTCTCCTTAGGTATGCTTTTAAATATTTCTCTGCAATTTTGTCTTTAGATTGCTTTAATTCCTGTACAGATATAGTCATCATAAGCTTACCATCAACGAAACCTCTGCTACCATCTTTTCTTTTTCTTGTCCTATGTCCATACTCCACATAAGAGGCATAGAAAATATTATTGGCCACTTCAACAGAAACCATATTAAGTTTCTTTACAGCAGTGCCTACTCTCCAAGATTTTTTTAATGTTCCACCTCTGTAAACAGTAGTTTGTTTTAATTTTGGAGTACCATCTTTGTTTCTTACAACCCTTGCACTACCATCTTTTTTCTTACTCCATACTAGTAAGTCAATATAACGGTTTTCGCCTACAGGAGTTAGTTTGACAACTTTTCTCCACAGCCTAGCAGCCAAGCCATTAGCAATTTGTTCACAGAGGGCATCAACTTCTTGTTTTTTCGCCCTTTTTTCAAGCCTTTGCTGTAGCTCTTTAAGTTCCTTTATATCAACATTACATTTCACTATGCCCACCCCTTAAAAAGCTCAAGCATAATCTCTTGATGAGTCTGATAAACCATAGCTTCACCACTGTTTTTATATTCTATAGTCCTGCCATTTTGAGTAACAACGATTTTAGAGCCTGATTTAATAACAATATCCGAATCAAGAAATAATTTAATAGTCTGCCCTACTATATTAGCAACATCGCTATTAGCTGTTTTACTATCAGCAGAATAAGATAATCTGCAAGGAATACCCTCATACACTTTCTCCTCTGCTTTTTTTGTAATATTGCCAACTTTTATATCCTTGTACTCATAAACATCACATAAACCTGTATAAAACCTTTTAACAACATTCTTATATTTCCTAAGCATACTACCACCTTAGCTTTCTAAATACTATAAGCTCGCTATCTTTATTGCACAGTTTCTTTATTGTATCTTGCATAATCGTTGCCGAGCCTGTACCATTTTTAAAACTTATAGAAACATCGCCCTCTGTAATAGATGCCACATCACCGGAAGCATCTATTACATTGAGTGTCCCTATGCTGGTTTTGGTTTTTAAAAATATACCACAGCACATATCAACAGCAGTATTATACAGTTCTGTGGGTATTTCTTTTATGTTGCAAAAGTTCTTAATGTATTCCTCTGTACTGTTAGCCGCAAGCTCAATTATTGTTATATCACTTGCAACAACTTCTACATCATAACATTTTAACTTCCTAACAACATCGTCAGTGTTAATTAACATAATATCATCCCTTAGATATAATTCTTGCAATAGGAATTGCTTTGTGATTAATATACTTTGCTTTAGAGCCTGTGCCGTCATTTACAAGCTCCCAGTTAGAGCCGTTTTTAAGTTCAGCTACAGTTGGGGAAAGGCTTGCCTGTGACTTCTTTGTATAGCTAATGCCAAAAGGAGCATAGCACTTTCTTTGTCTTGCATAAAGTGTATCCTGTCCACCATTCTTAGCAGGGTCCCTATCCATTTCATAAGGTGTCTTAGCACCGATATTTTCATAATCAAAAGCACCCTTGCCTAACACATAAGTTGTGTATAAAGTGTGTGCCTCAACTGCTGTATCGCCTTCACCACTTGCAGATACATCTTCAACAGGCATATCATCATCAATAATAACAGTTCTGCCGTTCCAAGTAGCAAGTCCTAATTCTCTTTCAATGCCCTGTGCATCTGTTTGTTTCATATAAGCTAAAAGCTTAAGGTTTTCAAGATTAGTAGCAATGCTTGAGTGCATAATCACCATTGTAAATTTGCTCTTATTGTCACCGCCCGCTTTCTGAATTGCACTATTGAGTGTTGAAGGACCTACAATACCTTCATCAATTTCAGAAATGTCATAAGTATGATTGTCTACAAATTTCTTGTTTTCAGTTCCTGTCATATTAAAAATACCTTCAAGAATTGCAAGCAAATCAGTTTGGTCAACAGCATCAAAATATTCTGCTACCTGCTGTGCAACATTGTCCATAAATCCTGCACCGCCTGTAATATCCTCTGCAAAGTCCATTTCAGTCCAAGCCTTAGCTCTGCCAACAACTACAACACCTCTTTCATAGGTTGTTGTGCTTGTTGATGTAATATCAGTCTGACCGTCATAATTAAGTACATCCCCATCTAAAAGACCATACATTGGTAAAATAGCATAGGCTGTACCTGTCTGTGAACTAAAAGCCTTTTTAATTGCTGAGTTTCCTTTTAAAACACCACACTTAATAAGTTCATTCTTCTTAAGCTGTGGTATTCTGCCCACATAAGCACCAAAGGCTTGTGGATTAAAACTTTTACTATCAAATTTTGCCATTAATTATTCCTCCTATTCGATTTTTGCATTTGGATTTTTCTCCAAGTATGCACACATTTCAGTATAATTCATTTTTGAAAAATCTTCGGGTTCAGGTTCATTGTTGCTATATCCCGGCTGAGCGCCTTTAATTATAGAAGATTCAAAAAGATATTTAGTATCATCAGCTTCGCAAAGGCTTTTAATCTGTTCATCAATGCCTGTTATTTTACCGTCTTTATCTAACTTAATACCTTCCATATCAAGCATAGCCTTAACAGCCTTAGGTGTTTTAGCCTTGGCCTTAACAAGAGCATTGTCAATAGCAGAAATAATTTTTAAAGACTTCATATCTTCTTCATATTTTTCAGCAGCTTTTTTGTTTTCTTCCTGTAAATTGGCTATCTGTTTTTTTAAATCCTCATTGTCACCGTTGCTATCCTGTAATTTTTTTAGCTGATTATCTCTTTCTGCTATTGTGTTTTTAGCAGTATCAAGCTCAGCTTTCACATCTTCAAAATCGCCTTTAGCCTTTTCTATATCTTTGCCATTTTCCTCCATAATCTTGTCAATGGCATCTTTTTCAATTCCTAAATCCTCTAAGAATTTTCTTTTCATACGATATTCCTCCAATACGATTTTTTACGAGGTTTCCCCTCTCTTTTCAAAATATTCAAATAGTTTTACGCCGTATTTAGGGCAAAAACAAAAGCAGGCTTTGACACCTGCTTTCATTGGTACACAATATCAAATTAAATTATATTTTAGTTACATCATAGTTGTTCTCTTGACAAAAGCCAACTCCGTCATACGGTAAGCTTTATTGCCCTATATCTTCATTTTAACCACCCCATTTTGTTATTAAGCTCACATATGCGTTTTTTTATGCGTTATCGTGTGTTTTTAGGTATAATAAAAGCACCTCAGAGAATTTTTCTTCTAAAGGTGCTAATTTTGATTAAATATTTGGTCATAAATTTTTTGAAGCTCAATACCACTAGATGTTATTTCTTGCTCCATATCCATACCATGTTCTATAATAATATCATCAAGCTCTATTAATAAATTTTCAATATCATCATTTTCGATATACATATTAACATCATCAATATACTGCTCTAATATTGTTTTTTGTTCATCTGTAACATTTAACACTGCATCACCCTCTTTTATTTCTTTTAAACGGATTAACTTGAATAATAGTTTTAGTATCAGGATTTACAGAAACAATACACACATTTTCCAAAACAAAC
>JBJFFW010000109.1:0-5117 GCA_051892075.1 Lachnospirales bacterium | reverse complement strand
TTTAACAGATTAAATTGATATTGTCAAGTAAATATTTAACGAATTTACAATATTTTATCAGTAATTTATTGGATATATTTTAATTATAACAATACATTAACTTGCACAATATTATATCTATATTTTTGTTAATCTTCACAATTTACACAAATTTTTTAATAAATATCTTTAAATATTTGTTAAATTGTGGTATAATAAATTAAAAATTTGGGTAGGTATATTTTTAATTTTTGGGAGGAGAAACTATGAAAAAGAAAGTTTTATCTTTAATCATTGCTGTAACAATGGCATTTTCGTCTTTAAGTATTTCTTATGCCCGTTACACAAGTGAAAACAACACTTATTCTTACAGGTCTACTAATGACCTTGAAGCAGATGTTGACGGAGAAAAGCTTGTACTTACATGGCCTAGTGTAGATACAAGTGGTAATCTTATTAATTTTAACCCTTTAAAAGCTGAAGGACAGGTTGAATCTACAGGCAACCCTACTGCTGGTTGGACTAATCCAACTCAAGGTATGATTATTGAGTATACAGGCTGGCTTCCTGACGGTACTCATAACACAATTACAAATGATAATAAAACAACTCATAACATTTTATTTGGTGTTACAGATAAAGAAACAGAGTATCCTATTGTTATAAAAGACCCTAAAACAGGGGATATAGTTAAAAATGCTTATATTGATACAACTGTTGTTGCAACAAGCCTTGCTACAGCTTATCAAATTCAGTATTCTGAAGACGGCATAAACTGGACAGAGGACCATATTGCCTCTACATTTAACCATGGCAAGAAGCTTTCAAGACTTCAATCTGATGGTACAGTAAAAGATGATAATAAAAACACATTCTTCTTAGAAGACCAGATTACAGAGGCTTTACAGTCAACTTTAAAAGCTGATACTACTTATTATATTAGAGTTAATGCTTATGATGCCTCTACTCCTGCAACTAAGAACACTCCTTTTAAGACATTTGAAACCACAATTACTACTCCTGAAGTTGCTGAAGCAGCTGTTGCTTTTCCAACAGTTGAAGGTGCAGGTAAATATACACAGGGTGGTCGAGGAAGTGAAACTCAAAAGGCAGATGTATATGTGGTTACTAATTTAACTGACTCTGTTTCTGACCCACAGCCCGGTTCTTTAAGATACGGTCTTGAAAGACGAGATAGAGCAGACGGCAATAAGAGCTACCCAAGAATTATTACCTTTGCCGTAGGTGGTACAATTACTGTTGACCAAAATGCGTCAAAAAATGAAAGAAGATTTAATATTACAGATAACACTACTATTTTAGGTCAGACTGCTCCTGGAGAAGGTATTACAACTTACGGTGCATCAGTTAAATTCTCCGGCAAAAATATTATTGTAAGATATTTAAGATGCAGACTTGGTGAAGGCTATGACCTTGACGGTGCTACTGCAAGCGGTGAAAATATTGTAATTGACCACTGTACATTTAACTGGGGCGTTGACGAATGTTTCACTGCTAAAGAATTAATTAATTCAAGTATCCAGTACAACATTATAGCTAACAGCCTTTCAATGGTTAATAAAAACGGCGACCTTAATTCTGATGTGGAAATAGCTTCAGGGGAAAGTGAAGCTAAACATGGTATGGGTTCTATTTTAAATGGTTATGAAACTACTTTTACTCATAATCTTTATGCTAATAACGGCACAAGAAACCCAAGATTTGAAGGTCAGTTCAGCTACAACAATGTTACATACACTAATAAACTTGATTTTTCAAACAATGTTATTTATAACTGGGGTCATAACACAGGCTACGGTGGTGAAAGAGGCAACGGTTTAATGAATTTTACAAATAACTACCACAAAGCAGGCCCTAATACTATTGCAAAAGTTAAAGATTATATTTTTGATGCTGACGGCAGTGGAAATATGATGACTTCTACTTATTTTAACGGCAATAAACTCGAAGGAAATGAGGCTGTAACAGCAGATAATAATTTAGGTGTTAAGGACTCTGCTCTTTATAAGCATTTAACAAGTCCTGTTGAACTTACTAATCCTTATGAGGCTGAAAGTGCTGATGATGCTTATGCAAATGTACTTGCAGGTGTAGGTGCCAGCAAAGTTAGAGATGCACAGGATTCAAGACTTATTTATAATGTTAAAAATGGTGTTGGTAACTTTATAAACAGCCAGTATGAAGACGGTGGAGTTAGTACAGAAGTTTTTGAAGCTACTGAAGTTGACAGCGATAATGACGGTATGCCTGATACTTGGGAAGACATCCACAATCTTAATAAAAATGATGCAAGTGATGCAACTATAATTATTACTGATGAAACAAGCGAAAACAAAGGCTTTACAAATATTGAAGTTTATGCAAATTCATTATGCACTACTTCTCAAGGACCTACAGTTTCTGCCCTTGAAATAAGTGATGAAACAGGTGTAATCGGCACAAGTGGTTTAGCTGCTTATGCAAGAGTTTACACAGGAAAAACTTATACTGTAACTCCAAGTTATGAAGGTGCTGATTCTAATTATAAGATTTATATTAACGATAAGGTTATTTCTGATAACAGCACAGTTACTTTTGATGAACCGGGAAGATATAATTTAAGTGCTAAAGTTACTGATAATAACGGTCTTTCTACTTTCTCACCAATTATTACCATAACTGTAATTGATGAAAAGGCAAAAGATAATATGACAGGCTTTACATCAACTGATATTGGTAATGTTAAATTTGAAGGTACAGATAACTACAATCCTGAAGACGGTACTCTTATTTCTCAGGGTAACGGTCATATTGGTATTTTAGCTACAATGAGCGACCAAGCTCCGGATTATATTCACTTTAATTATAAGAAAGTTAAAGGCGATTTTACATTTGTATCTCAAATTGATAACTTAGCTAAGATTGACTACTATCAGCAGTCAGGTCTTATGGTAAGAGCTACTCTTGATACTGACAGCGAATTTTATATGGCTTCTCTCTCTTACTTAAAGGGTGAGGATAAAGAGGGTTCTACTGATATAGCTGGAAATGCTCCAAAGGCTAAACATATTACTTCTGTTTTCAGAAAAGCTACAGGTGGACAGATTAGTTATTCTTCTTATACTAATAAATTCCTTGGTGTTCCAAATGTAAGAGCAAGCGAAGAACCAAATCATGGTTGGGCTAAGCTTGAAAGAGAAGGAGATTATGTAAGAGTTTCTGCTTCTCTTGATGGTGAAAATTGGTATTCTCTTGATGGATATACTACTACTTTACCAGAAGAATGTTATGTAGGTTTTGCTACTGATTCTGCTCAGGAATATTGCGACCAAGTAAGATATAATACTACTATGTTCTCTAATATTTCATTAATAACTGCTCCTGTTTTAGGTGATGTTAACTGTGACAGTAATGTTACTATTGATGATGCAGCTTTACTTTTACAGTATGTTTTAAATCCTGAAAAAGCAAATGTTACTGACCAAGGTATTGTAAATTCTATGGTAATAGGAAATAACACTATAACTTCTGAAAGCGTTGCACAAATTCTTCAAAAAGCTCTTGATAATAGCTATGTATTTAGTGTTGAAAAATAATAACATTATAATTTAACCTTTAAGCTGTCGCAGCATAATCTGCGACAGCTTATTTGATTTGAAATTTATATATATTGACAATATGTATCAAAAATTGTAAAATAATCATATACTAATAAAAGGGGGTTTTAAAATGTATTGCAGAAAATGTGGTGAACAAATTTCAGAGGACTCTGTTTTTTGTCCTAAATGTGGTACAAGCACAAATATTGATGTATCAAATGAAAATGTAGTTAAAGCCATAGAGCCAAAAGAAATAAATGAGGATATTTTTATTAACGAAACTACTTTAAATGAAAATAAAAAATCTAAAAAACCTATTATATTTTCATTAGTAGGTGTTGTGGCTTTAATTTGTGTTATTATTTTCAGTTTTTCCATTTACAATGACATTCAGGAGGAAAGACTTGAAAAGGCTCTTGAAAATAAATGGTATATATCAGATAATTCCATTACAAAAGTTTTGGATATTGATGATGATACACTTGAATATAGAATAGAAACAGGCTTTAGTTTTCTTGATACTTCAATGGGTACTTTTAAATGGGAAACTGACGGAAAAAATAAAATCAAAATAAAACTTTATGACAACTATAAAACCTATACTGTTGATATTAACGATAAGGGTGATGTTTTGACTATTTCTCCAGCTCTTACAGATAACTCACAATCAGAAACTTGGTATCTTGCAAAAAAATAAATCAACTTTAAATTAAGAAAAATATGCCTAATCTTCTATGACTAGGCATATTTTCTCCTAAAATAAACAACAGTTCATATAATCAACAACACAATAATTTGCCTGTTTTTGAACTTAAAATCCGCAAAAACTGTTTAAAATGAGTGTTTTTTCGGTGGTTTCGAACTGTACCCTCGTCTATTTTTATAAATTGTCAAGGTTTATCTTATATTTAGTATAAATTAAAAAGGTGTAAAACCCTTTGTATAGATTTTACACCTTAGCTAAAGTCATAACATTTTATACTGCTTGTAATTTGCCCTTTGGTTCTGGGATATCTTGACCTCTCTTTTTAGCTGTTTCAATCCATTCAGATATTATAATCTGTGTATTATTGATGGCTTCTTGCGGAGTATTACCGTCTGACATACATCCCGGTAACTCTGGAACTTCAGTTATATAACAATTATCCTCAGATGACCAATACATAATAATTTGATATTTATACATTGTATACCTCCTCATTTAATAGTTATATTATATTGTTTCAAAAACTTGCGTATTTGTTTTATTTGATAACTTTTTGCCTTATTACCTAAAGGTTGTATATTAATAATGTCTGGAATATCATTATAATAATATGTAAAATGGTCTCCCTTAATATTTCTATTTTCAAAACCTAAATATTTTAAAAGATTTTGTAAATCATTAAAATTAATATTATTATCTGATTGACCCATCATTATTTTTGTATATGTTTTTTTAGGTTGCATATTTAATATATCACCTCTTTTAATAATTATACAATAAATAATAATAAGTGTAAAGTCTATATTTAATTTTCAAATAGCAAATCCATATTT
>JBJFFW010000108.1:0-5218 GCA_051892075.1 Lachnospirales bacterium | reverse complement strand
CGGACCTTGTGATTAAGAGTCACCTGCTCTGCCAGCTGAGCTAGTCGCGCAAATTATCTTGTGCAATGAGTTATACCCCAAAGCACAAGAAATATGATACCACTGATTTTTAGTTTTGTCAACACTTTTTTTCAAAAATCTGAGTTTTTTTTGTAAAATTTGTAAATTTTAATTTTCAGTTGCTACCTCATTATTTTCATTAGTTGAGCCTTCTGCCTGAAAATCTGATACTTCTTCATAGGTATCCAAATCTGTTAAAACATCAACATTAGTAGTACCTATATCATAAAAATCAACCTTTATGTTATAAAGATAATTGCTTTCTTCATTTCCTGTTTTATGAACGGCACTTGTAGTTTGAGTGTATGATTTCATAATATTATTTTCATCTACTTCAAAAACTACATTGGCATAATTTACAACTATATTTTCATCTTCTCCCAAAGGCTGTGAGGAGGCTTCCATATTGTTAATTAAGCTATTTTCATATCCTACAGGGTCATACTGCAAAAAGTATGTCTTAACTCCATCTTTTTCAACACAGGCAAGCTTTGAAACAAGGCTTGATTCAATATTTGTTGAATATCCGTCATTTTGAACTAAAAATGTGCCAAAATCCTCTGCTATTTTCTTCTTACCCTCTGATGAATTAAGATAATAATAGCCATTTTCATAATAACCATTTTCAGTTGTTTCAGTACCGCTGTCATTTGTAAGAATTTTTATACTTGCTTTTTTATCTTCTACACCATAATCAAGTTTTAAAGTAATATCATTTAAAAGCTTTTCATCATCACTATAGCTTGATGTAAAATTCATACCTATAGTCATATTCTGATTTTTTAAAGCAGCAGCTATAGATTCAGAAAACAAATCTTCACTTCTGCCCTTATTTATCATATTTTCCTCTGTTACTCCATTATCTTCAAATAAATTAGCTGTTTGTGTTACAACTTCTTTATTTCCTGAAAAAATATTTCCACAGCCTGTAGTCATAGCTAAAATTAAGCCACAGGCAATTATAGATTTTAATGCTCTTTTCATATTTTTTTCTCCTTTAATTTATCTGCCATTTCCTTCATTTCCTTTGCAGCCATAATTGTTGCCTCTGTTATAACAGTACCGCCAATTAGTCTTGCAAGCTCCTCATAAACTGAATTTCCATTAAGTTCGGTTATGTTTGTAAGAGTTTTGTTATCATCAGAAGATTTTTCTATAAGATAATTCTTATCTGCCATAGCTGCAATTTGAGGTAAATGGGTTATACACAATATCTGATGATTTTTAGCAATAAGCTGTAATTTTTCAGCTACTTTTTGAGCTGTTCTTCCACTTATACCTGTATCAATTTCATCAAATATGAAGGTATCAATATTATCTGTATCAGCCAAAACAGTTTTTAAAGCAAGCATTACCCTGCTCATTTCACCACCTGAGGCAACCTTGCTTAAAGGCTTCATTGGCTCTCCCTTGTTAGCTGAAATTAAAAACTCCACAAAGTCTGCTCCCTTTGAGCTAAACTCATCAGTTTTTTCAACTTTAATTTCAAATTTAGCAGACTCCATACTTAAATCATATAAAGTATTTTGAATTTTTTTGCCTATGTAGTGGGCTGTATTTGTTCTTATGGCTGAAATTTCATCACAAATTACATTAATTTTATTTGTAATATCTTTAAGATTTTTCTTATATTCAGCCACAAGTTCTTCACTATTAATAATCTTATTAAGTTTTTCCTTTGTGTTTTCAAGATATTTGAAAATAAGCTCTATGCTATTTCCATATTTCTTTTTTAACTCATATATTAAAGTTATTCTATTTTCTATTTCCTCTAATTCATTTTCATCACAATCTATATTATCAGAATAATCTCTCACAGATGTTACACAATCCTCTATAATAGTGTAAGCACTTTCAAGCTCAGATAATATATCCAAAACAGAACTATCAATATTTTCTATTACACTAAGCTCATTAATTGCCTCTGATAAATTATCAATTACAGCCGAATTTTCATTTCTGTAAAGTAAATCCAAAATATTATCACTGCAATTTTTAAGCTTAACACTATTTACTAAAATATGACGCCTGTTATCAAGTTCTTCTTCTTCATCTAATTTAAGATTTGCCTTTTCAATTTCATTAATCTGATATTCATAAAGTTCAATTTTATCTTTGTTATCACCATCATTAAAATCAAGCTCTTTTATTTCCTTATTAAGCTTTTTATATTCTAAATAAAGCTCTGAAAGGCTTTCTTTTTTACTAACAAATATCTCAGGACATAAATTATCCAAAATATCAATATGATTTTTGCTATTTAAAAGCTTGTGGTTATCATGCTGAGAATGTATATCAAAAAGAAGTGATGCCACCTGCTTAATCATACTTACAGTAACAGGTTTTCCATTAATTCTGCAAGCTGATTTTCCCTGATTATTAAAAGTTCTTTTAATTAAGAGAGAATTATCATCTTCAACATCAATATCAAGTTCCAAAAGAGAATTTATAGTTTTCTCATCATTAACTGATATAACCATTGAAACCTCGCAAAAATCCTCCCCTGTTTTAATAATTTCCCTGTCAGCCTTTCCTCCAAGGACAAAATTAACAGAGCCAATAATAATAGATTTACCTGCACCTGTTTCACCACTTAGAACATTTAAACCACTATAAAAATTAACTTCAAGCTCATCTATAATTGCAAAATTTTTTATATATAAAGTTTCAAGCATACAATCACCTAATTTGCTGTAATATTAGCTTTAAGCCTTTCTATTATTTTAATGGCAGCCACTTCGCTTTTAGTAACGCAAAAAATAGTGTCATCACCTGCAATAGTTCCCATAATTTCAATATTATTCATAGAGTCAATAGCTGCAGCAACAGCCATAGCCATACCTGTAAGAGTTTTTATAACAATAATATTTTGGGCATAATCAATAGATGATACTCCTTCGTTAAATACTCTTATAAGTTTTTCATTGTGAGTAGTTTTATCACTTGGACTAACCACATATTTCTGCTTACCATTTTCTGTTGAAACCTTTGATATTTTAAGTTCCCTTATATCTCTTGAAACAGTTGCCTGAGTAACATTAAAGCCCTCTTTATTAAGCATATCAACAAGCATTTCCTGAGTATCTATTTCATTTTTGCCAATAATTTCAAGTAATTTCGACTGTCTTTTAATTTTCATTACTTTCTAACCTCAACCATTTTTCTTCTTAAAATATCGTAGAAATTCATATTTGTAGTTTTAATAATATTAGTATAATAACTTGATTTTTTTATTACAACTACATCTCCATCTTTTAAAGGAATACAATTTTGTCCGTCACAAGTAACCTGAACACTGTTATAATCCCCTGCAACCTGTATTTTCACCTCATCATCTCCCGAAACCACCAAAGGTCTTGAATATAAAGTATGAGGACAAATATGGGTAATTGTCATAAGTTTGGTTTGTGGATTTAGAATTGGTCCTCCTGCTGAGAGATTATATGCTGTAGAGCCTGTAGGTGTTGATATAATAATGCCGTCAGCTCTTACAGTATCTACATATTCATTATTAATTGAAATATTTAAAGTTATCATTCTTGAAAAAGCAAGGTTTGTAATACAAATTTCATTAAGTGCAATATTTACATCATGAGAAATACAGCCTCTTTCTAAAAAGGCTTCAATCATCATTCTTTTTTCAACTTTATAATTACCATCTAAAACCTTTGTAAGGGCTTCTATTGCATCATTTCTTTCAACATCAGCCAAATAGCCAAGTGTGCCAAAATTTATTCCCAAAATTGGCGCTCCATATCTTGCTGCCTTTCTTGCCACTCTAAGTATAGTGCCGTCGCCGCCAAGAACAACAACAAAATCAGCTTTTAAATATATCTCATCTGTACTTGCCGTCGGCTCTCCAATTTTAATTCTGTTATAAATTATATTTGTTACAAGAACTCTACAACCTTTTTCTATTACCCAATTTACCAAATTGGCAGTATGGCTTAAAGTAGGGTCCTTATCTATATTTGTAATAAAACCTACTGTTTTCATAATAACACCTTATAAATTTTTAAAAGCCTCATCTACTGTATAATCTGTATTAATTACATCTCTTTTTTCATTTCCCACACAAATTATATATTCAATATTACCATCTCCACCTTTAATAGGAGAAAAACTTATTGAATTTACATAAAAATTATTTTCATTAAAACACTTAACTAAATCCTTAATAATTCTTTTATGAACTTTAGGATTTTTAACAATACCATTTTTATTTATAAATTCCCTGCCTGCCTCAAACTGAGGTTTAATTAAAAACACACATTTGCCATTATCCTTAACTAAATCCCTAGCCTTTGGAATTATATATTTAAGAGATATAAAAGACACATCACAGCTAATAAAATCAGCTTTTTCATTTAAACATAAATTTCTAATATCCGTATTTTCTATAGATATTACTCTTTTGTCATTTTTTAGTATATCTACTAACTGATTACTTCCTACATCACAGGCATAGACTTTTTTTGCACCATTTTTAAGCATACAATCAGTAAAACCACCTGTTGATGCACCAATATCAATACAAATTTTATCTTTTAAATCAATATTAAAAAGCTCTATTGCCTTTTCAAGTTTATATCCGCCACGACTGACATATTTTAAAACATCATCTGTATCAGACACATCAACTTTATCTGTATCTTCAATTTGAAATGAAGGCTTTAAAATAATTTTACCATTTACCCTAACGCTTGACCCTTTAATAAGTTCAGCCGATTTCTGCCTTGAAATATTAAGTTTTTCTTTAACAAAAATATCAAGCCTTAAAGACATAAACTATCCCTCTATAATATCGATTATATTTTTATAAATGCTTTCTGCGTCCATACCGTATTTTTTAAATAAAATATCTTTTCTTCCATGTTCAATATATAAATCGCTGAAAGCAAAATTTTTAAGAACAAAATTCTTTTTAGGTTCTTCAGCAAGTCTTTGAGATAAAAGACAGCCAAAGCCACCTGAATAAATATTATCCTCCAAAGTAAAAATATATTTATAATTTTCTGCCAAATCCTTAACCATATCAGTATCAATAGGAGAGGCAAATCTGGCATTAATAATAGTAGGAGAATATCCTGCCTTTATAAGTTTATAATAAACATTAACAGTTATATCCATCATTGAGCCTAAGCTTACAAGAGCAATT
>JBJFFW010000107.1:0-5231 GCA_051892075.1 Lachnospirales bacterium | reverse complement strand
TATTAGAAAACAGACCTTAACAAACTGTGAAAGATATATTACATCAGAGCTTAAAGATGTGGAAACCTATATTCTTGAGGCTGCGGAAAAGGCTGTAGAGCTTGAATACAGTATATTTAGAGATATGATTGAGGTATCTTTAAATAATGCTAAGAGAGTATTAAATGCTGCTAAGATTGTAGGAGAAATTGATTTTTTAGCTTCTCTTGCAGAAGTAAGTGATAGAAATAATTATGTTAAGCCAAAGGTAAATACCAATGGAATTATACAGATTAAAGAGGGCAGACACCCTGTAGTTGAAAGTATTATTGGCAGGGATTTTATTCCAAATGATACTTATCTTGATTTAACAAGTGAAACTATTGGTATTATTACAGGACCTAATATGGCAGGTAAATCTACTTATATGCGACAGGTTGCCTTAGTTGTTTTAATGGCTCAAATAGGCTCATTTGTACCGGCAACAAGTGCTTATATAGGTATTACAGACAGAATTTTTACAAGAGTTGGTGCATCAGATAATCTTGCTACAGGACAATCTACTTTTATGGTTGAAATGAGTGAGGTTGCTAATATTTTAAAAAATGCCACAAGAAATTCTTTAATTATTTTAGATGAAGTTGGCAGAGGTACATCAACTTATGACGGTATGAGTATAGCTTGGGCTGTTACGGAATACCTTGCAAGTAAAGTTTGTGCAAGAACCCTCTTTGCAACACATTATCACGAACTTACTAAAATGAGTGATGATTATTTTAATATTGTAAATTATCGTGTAAGTGTTAAAGAAGACGGAGAAAATATTGTATTTTTAAGAAAAATTGTTGAAGGCTCTACTGATAAAAGCTATGGTATTCATGTGGCAAAGCTTGCAGGAGTGCCTGTGGCAGTTGTTAAAAGAGCTGAAAATATTTTATCACAAATTGATGTTAAAGATACTAATATAACAGGTGAACTTTCAGAATTTGATACAAAAGAAATTCAAAAAGAGGAAGATTTTAAAAAGATTATAGCAAGTATTAAAAGAATTGATATTAATACTATGACTCCTCTTGATGCTATGCAGTTTATAGCTAAGATAAAGAGTAAAATTGATGATTAAAAAGGTGATTTTATGAATGATAAGGTAAAATATTGGATTAGTATTGCAGAATATGACCTTGAAACGGCAGAAGCTATGCTTAAAACAGAAAGATTGCTGTATGTAGGATTTATGTGTCATCAAACTATAGAAAAAATGCTGAAAGCTGTAATAGAAAAACAACAGGTGTCTGATATACCACCTAAAATTCATAATTTATTAAGATTAGCAAATATTGCAAAGATTACTTTGCCAGATAAATATGTTAAACTTATATCTTACTTAAATCCGTTAAATATTGAAGCTAGGTATCCAACATATAAAAATAATTTAGCAAAAATTTTAACAAAAGATAAGTGTCAGGATTTGTTATATCAAACAAGGGAGATGAAGCTATGGATAGAAAAAGAGTTATTGAATTAGCCTTTAAATTTGCAAAAGAAATTAGCAGTTTTATAAAATTTGATAAGATAGTTTTGTTTGGCTCTTATGCAAAGGGTAATGCCAATGATGACAGTGATATTGACATAGCTGTCCTTGTTGATAATTATGATGGTGATGTTTTGGAACTTTCATCAAAACTTTGGCTTGCAGCAAGCAGTATTTCAGACTATATTGAGCCTGTTTTACTTGATTATAATGATGATGCAACAGGTTTTATTGATGAAGTTTTAAAAACAGGAATTGTACTTAGTGAATAAATATTTTTGGTTTACAAAATGAAAAGGAGCTGTTTAAATGAGTAATATACATTTACTTGACAGCAATTTAATAGATAAAATTGCAGCAGGTGAGGTTGTTGAAAGACCTGCCTCTGTTGTTAAGGAGCTTGTGGAAAATTCTATTGATGCAGGTGCTACAAGTATAACTGTTGAAATTAAAGAGGGTGGAATAAGTTTTATAAGAATTAGTGATAATGGCTGTGGTATTAATGAGGGTGAAATTCCTACGGCATTTTTAAGACACGCTACAAGTAAGATTTATGCTATTGAGGATTTAGAGGGAGTTTTAACATTAGGTTTTAGAGGAGAGGCTTTATCAAGTATTGCAGGAGTTTCACAAGTTGAAATGATAACAAAAACAAAAGATGCCTTTACAGGCACAAAATTTGTTATTCATGGTGGAAAGGTAATTTCAAATGAGCAGATTGGTGCAAATACAGGCACTCAAATTACAATGGAAAATCTTTTTTTCAATACTCCTGCAAGAAGAAAATTTCTTAAAAAACCAAGTATTGAGGCAGGCTATGTGGCAGATACAGTTACAAGAATTGCCCTTGGTAATCCTCATATTGCAATAAAATATATAAATAATGGCAATACTGTTATTGCAACTAATGGCAGTGGAGATTTAAAAAGCTGTATTTTATATGTTTATGGCAAAGAAATTGCTTCAAAAATGATAGAGGTTGATTATGAAAAATCAGGTTACAAAGTAAAGGGACTTATAGCTTTGCCTGAAATTTCAAGGGGCAACAGAAATTATGAAAATTTCTTTATAAATGGAAGATATATTCGTTCTGACATTGTAAAAAATGCTGTAGAGGATAGTTATAAGGGCAAACTTATGATTGGTAAATTCCCGATTTTTGTTCTTAATATGACTGTTCCAAAGGGCAGTGTTGATGTAAATGTGCATCCTACAAAACTTGAAGTAAGGTTTGATAATGAGGACTTTATTTATGATTTTATGTATGAGGCTTGTAATAGGGTTTTATCAAGTATTAATTTAATTCCTGAGGTTAGCTGGGATAAGCCTGAACCTGTAAAATCTAAGGCTGCACCTTTTATTAATGAAAAAAAGGAAGATATAGAGGGAATTATAAAAAACAGAACAGGTGGAATTTCTTTAAAATTTAAAGAGAATAATTATGATAATATTATTTCAAAAAGTGTAAATACAAATTATAATAAAAATTTGGAGAAACCTTATAATAATAACATAGAAAAGCCTGTAAAACAAAATTATAAAAAAACTGAAACAGAGCAAAAGTCCCTTTTTCCTAAAATTGATGAAAGAAAGCCAAAAGAACCCTTTTTTAATAATTATAAAATTGTTGGACAGATTTTTAATACATATTGGATAATTGAACAAAATGATAATATGTATCTTATTGACCAACACGCTGCTCACGAAAGAGCTTTATATGAAGAATTTACTGAAAATTTCAAGGCTGAAATGCCAATGAGCCAACTTCTTGTAACACCTGTGGCAATAAGGCTTAGTGAAAGTGAAAAAGAGGTTTTAAAAGAAAATAGAGAGCTTTTGGAGGGCTTTGGTTTTAAAATTGAGGAGCTTGGTGTAGACAGTTATGCCATAAAGGCTGTTCCTTATATTTTTGATGAGCCTGGAAATGCAGGATTTTTTATTGAAATTATAGACAAGCTTGCTGATAAAAATATTACTAATATTTATGATACAAAATATGATGCTATTGCTACAATAAGCTGTAAGGCTGCCGTTAAGGGTAATGATAAATTAAGTTTTAGTGAAGCCTCTGAGCTTATTAAAAAGATTTTAAAACTTGAAAATCCTTTTACCTGTCCTCATGGCAGACCTACTATTATTGAAATGAAAAGATATGAGCTTGAAAAGAAGTTTAAAAGAGTTCAAAGTTAGTTAAATTGGAGTGGTTATATGTTTAATACTGTTAGTTTAATTGTTGGCTTTTTATCAAGCCTTATAGCAATTATTATTTTTAATATGGTAACGGCTTTTACGGCACTTTTACTTGGTGATGATACACCTAAGAAAAATGGTTTTTTAAGTATAAATCCTAAAAATCAGGTGGATTTTTTAGGTTATATTTTGTTTGCCGTTTTTGGATATGGTTGGAGTCAGCCTGTGGAAATAAGAGCCGGAAATTTTAAAGACAGAAAAAAAGGTACTATTATTACCTTTGCTTTTCCTATAGTCTTTTCAATTCTTTTAGCTGAAATTTTATATGCTTTTACTAAAATTACAGGTGCAGCAAGTCTTTTAAATACAAGTGGATATATGTATTATATTTGGTATTTTATTTACAGTATTCCTCATTATATTTTAAAACTTGCTCTTGTAAATATTATACCTGTGTATCCTTTTTGGGGCAGTAATATTTTAAAGGCTGTTATAAATCCTAATTCTGCTTTTGCCTATGCTCAAAGAGAAAGAATAATTCAAATGGTTATTATATTTTTAATATTACTTGGTGTTGTATCTACACCTCTTAATATTGTTGTAAACTTACTTTTAGGGTGGTAATTATGGAAATTAATATTAAGCTTGAAAGCTTTGAAGGACCTATGGATTTACTCTATAGCCTTATTATTAAAAATAAAATAGATATTTATGATATTCCTATTGCTATGATTACTGACCAGTATTTAAGCTATGTTGATGCTATGGAAAGAGCAAATATGGATAATATAAGTGAATTTGTGGTTATGGCTGCAACTTTAATTGAAATAAAATCTAAAATGCTTCTTCCTAAAGAAGTTGATGAAAATAATGAGGAAATTGACCCAAGAGCAGAGCTTGTTCAAAGGCTTATTGAATACAAAAAGTTTAAAATACTTGCTTTGGAATTTAATGACAAGCAGAAAAAAGCAGGCTACAGCTTTTATAAAAAAGAGGATAGGGATATAATTAAAAAGGTTAGAAAAGATGTGCCAAAGGAAATATCTGATATTTTAAAAGGTGCAGACGGCAATATGCTTTTAAATGCCTTTAGAGAGGTTCTAAGACGACAGGAAATTAAGACGGATAAAATAAGAAGTGGTTTTAATTCTGTTAAGAGAGAGGAATTTTCAATAGATGACAGAATAAGACATATTAAAAATCTCTTAATTTTAAAAGGTAAGGTAAACTTTTTTGAAATATTTGATGATACCAGTTCCAAAAATGAAATTGTAGTAACTTTTCTTGCAATGTTAGAGCTTATTAAAACTAAGGTTATTGTGGCTGAACAGTCGCAGCTTTTTGATGATATAGTAATTTCTGTTTATAAGGAGGCAGTATAATGGCTGATGTAATGAGTATAAATGAGCTTGAATCAATAGTTGAAGCCATACTTTTTGCTAGTGGTGATGTAGTAAGCCTAAAGGCTTTAGCTCAAGCTACAGAACAAAGTGAAAAAACAATGCAGACAGTTATTAACAATCTTTCTGAT
>JBJFFW010000106.1:0-5258 GCA_051892075.1 Lachnospirales bacterium | reverse complement strand
TAAAATATTAAAAATGTAACAGCACCCTAAAAAATGTAGGGTGCTGTATCTTTTATAATTCTTTGTATTTAACAGAATTTATGGATAGACTATTATTTTAAATAAAATATTTTTTTTAAACCCTTTAAATATGATACAAAATAAACTGTTACCAAACAAGGTCTTAATAAATGTCAATATTCCACAGCCATAAAGAAGTGCTGTAAATGTAAGTGCTTCATAGCAATTTTGTATCAAAACTTTTTCTTTCATCAAGTAATAATGCTCCTGTAAGTAAGAGAAAAAGTGGAACACCTGCTCTTGAAAGATTAATATTGTATATAATGTTAAAAATTAATACAACTGATTAAAAGTAACTTTATAAATACAATTTCCCTTTTGTATGTTATCAATTTTATCTCCCTTAGAAATACTTACTGTATTTGCAGAGAACATATAAGGCTTAACACCATTTTCTGTTACATTTTCATTTTCAGAGAAAGCATAGTATACATCAAAGTTTTCTCCTTTAAGCTGTGCAGCTGTCATATAACTAAAAAGAGCGTGTTCAAAACTATGTAAAGATGTTTTCCAACAATGAGCTTTAGGATAGCTTATTACAGGGTTACCATTGGCATCAACCATGTGCCAAATTTCACCGTTTTCGTGGTCAACCATTGTATCTAACCAATATTTTTGAGTATTGTTTAAATATTCATAATATGATGGGTCATTAATTGCCATAATTTCAGCAGCTTGGTCAAGTTCAGCAAAAATCCACCATTCTTTATCCTTATCAATACTTCCGTCGCTGTTAAATCTTCTTGCCCAAGAACCGTCTTCCTCAATATATGCCTCTTTTAATATAGCATCAATTTTTGGCTTTGCAAAATCAACATAAGATGGCTCATCTAAAATCTGACCAACCTTCATAATTACCCATAAAGTTTTTACAGAATGACCAAAATCAGTATGACCTGTACCAAGCTGCATACTTTCGGTATTGTTTACAACACCCCAGAATAAATTATTTTTCTGGCTGTAGAAACGGTTAATTAATATATCGGTAATTTTCTTCATATCAGTTTTCCATTCACTTTGATATGGCTCAGGTAAACTAGGTGTAAGCATAAGCATATATGCGTAAAGCTGGTCAAGTTGTGCTACAATTTGAGTTTGGTTATCCTCTGTATCTTTAGGAAGCCATGTAATATAACCTTTATTTTCATCAAAATATGTGTTAAAAATATAGTCCTTAGCATTTATAATGCTGTTTAATACAGATTCATCATGAGTAAGGTAATAATACATTCCCATACCTGTAATTCCATAGGCTAAATCCTGACTTGTTCTTGCGTTTCTATCAGTATCCCATTGACCTGTTGTTTTGTTTTTTGTTATATACATTCCGTTGTTGTTATCAAAGGCTTGCTGAAGTGCCATAGTGCCTTTTTTACACATTTCAAGATATTCAGTCTTTCCTGTTATATGATATGCAACACCATAAGCATAGGTAAGTCTTGAGTGAGCTCTTACATAATCTGTATCTGTTGTAATAAGGTCTTTAACTTCATCATTTTCCAATGCTGCTTTAATTTCCTCAGGAAATTGACTTTCATCTTCAGGAAGTTTTTCACCCTTGTTACTTAAAAATGTGTTAAATAAGCCACCACTTAAATCCTTAGCATCAGGATTATTCCAAAATTTCATAAGGTCATTTTCCAAATGGTCTGACCAAACTTCCGAACCTAAAGCATTTTCAACTATACTTTGATTGTCGCCTACATTTACCGAATTGGTATCTAAAGATACTTGTACAGAGGAGTTGCTGCTGCACCCAACAGCAGATAAAGTTAAAACTGCTGCGATAAAAATTGATAATACCTTCTTCTTCATAATTTAATACCTCCTTAAAATTATGCAATAAATTTTTTATAATAATAGTATAACATACAAAGCGCAACAAAAGTGCAACAAAAATGGGGTGTTTTGAAAATAATTTAGAAAAATATTGAAAAAGAAAATATAAAATGAGATAATGAGTACAGATAGAATTTACAATATTAATTTTTAGGATGTGGTGATTTTGAAAAAAGTAAAATGGGATTTTTTAGTACAAGTTATATTATTTATATTGGCTATTTTGGTATTAGCAATTACTTATTTAAAAAATCAACAGGCAGCGATGTCCATACCAATAAAATTGGATTTTGTTGGGGAATATAGCACAGATAAAGGAACTACATGGAATAAATATGATAATAGTATAAAATTTTCTTCTTTAGATGGGAATTTGTTATTAAGAGGAAGTTTTGAAAATGATTTTAAGGAAGATACTCATTTTAATTTCTATATAAATCATATTAATATTAATATTTATATTAATGACGAGCCTTTTTTTCTTGACAGCAGAATTGATTTAGGACTTATACCTTCAGGCTGTTGCAGACAATGGTTAAGATTAGATACACCGGAAATTTCAAAAGATGACATAATAAAAATAGAGCTTATAAATCCTCACAAAATAGGAAATAGAGAGGCTTATAATGAATTTCTAAGTTCAATATATATTGGAAATATAAATGTTTTTAACAGTTATATGTTAAAATATGGCAACACAAGCCGTATAATAGGCTTTGCCATAATTATTGTAGCTATTATGCTTTTAGGCGTGTCATTGGCATCAACTCTTTTACAGATTGATATAGGAAAGAGTTTAGGAAAACTTGGATTTTTTACAATTTTTACAGGGGGATTTTTTGTCTTAGATACTAAAGATGTTTCGCTTTGGAGTTTTTCAAACATAATTAATACTTATGTTTTGCAAATTTGTATGATGCTTTCTGTTTTTTGTCTTACAATGTGTGTTGCATTTTCTGTTAAAACGAAGGCAAGAAAAATAGCTGAAATAGCATCAGTTATTTCTTTTATTACAGATATTATACTTTTCTTATTATCGCTTTTTGGTGTAATGGTAATTTATGATACGGGAATATATTGGCTTGGGGTACATTTGATTATTTTTGTGGTTTTACTTTTTGCACTTATTTATGAATATTTTAAAGGAGATAAGAAGGACCCTATTGTGGTTTTATCTTACATACTTCTTATAAGTGCTATAATATTTGATTTTGTAAATTCGGGAGTGCATTTGTGGAATGTAGGCATAGTTTCAAAGGCAGTATTTTTAGTGTTATTTTTAATTCATATTATAAGACTTATAAAAGTAATTCCTAGAAATTACAGAGCTGCCGTTCAAGCTGAAAAAATAGCTAAGGAGCTACAAAATAGCCGAATATCAATTATGTTAAGTCAAATAAAGCCACATTTTTTACATAATTGTATAAATGCAATAAGAGAACTTTGTCGTCAAAATCCTAATAGTGCAAGAGAGGCTTTAGGTGATTTTTCTGATTATTTAAGGTTAAATATGGAGTCTATAAATAGTGAAGCCCTTATACATTTTTCAAGAGAGCTAAAACATATAAAGAAATATCTTAAATTAGAAAAAATGAGATTTGAAGATGATTTAAACATAGTATATGATATTGAAGAAGAAGATTTTTTCATTCCTCCTCTTGTAGTACAGCCTTTAGTTGAAAATGCAGTTAAGCATGGAATATGTCAGGCTGAAAAGGGAGGTACTCTAACAATTCATACAAAAAGAGAGGGAGATAAAATAACAATTATTATAACTGATGATGGTGTAGGTTTTGATATATCTAAACTTAATAAGAACGATAAAAATCATATAGGTATTGAAAATGTAAAAAAACGATTAGAATATATGGTTGGGGGCAAATTAGATATAAAAAGTGAAATTGGAAAGGGCACAACTGCCAAAATTACTTTTTATAGATAGAAAATTTTAAAAATTTTTTTAAAATTAGGCAATTTTGTTGCACTTTTGTTGCAGTTGGTGTTGTATAATATAACTATGAAGATAAAAAATTAAGTTTTCTACTTATTTTAGGGGGAAGTTTATGAATATAATTGTTGTAGATGATGAAAGACTTGCCTTGGAAAGTCTTGTAAATACAATAGAAAATGTTATTGAAAATGCCAAAATACATAGTTTTAGAAATGCAAAAGATGCCCTTAACTTTTTTGAAAATTCAGAATGTGATATTGCTTTTTTAGATATTAAGCTAAAACAAATGACAGGTCTTGAACTTGCAAAAAGATTTAAGAATATAAATGATAAAGTAAATATCATTTTTGTTACGGGCTTTAGTGAGTATGCTGTTGATGCTTTTGAACTTTATGCAAGTGGCTATCTTTTAAAACCTGTTGATGAAAAACAGCTAAAAAAGGCTTTAACTAATTTGCGTAATCCTGTTAATATTACAAGTCGAAAAAAAATCAGGATACAATGTTTTGGAAGTTTTGAGGTTTTCTTTGAGGATAAGCCTGTTATTTTCAAAAGGAAAAAGACTAAGGAACTTTTGGCATATTTAGTTGACAGAAAAGGTGCAAGCAGCACTATGGGTGAATTAATAGGTGTTTTGTGGGAAAATAAACCGGCGGATATTTCAAGGCACAGCAATTTGAGAAATCTTATATATGATTTAAAAAGCACTTTTTCAGATTTGGGAGTAGAAGATATTATAGTAAAAAGCAGAAATTCCATTAGTATAAAAGTTGATGAAGTGGATTGTGATTATTATAAATTTTTACAGAATACTTCTAATTCTGTTAAGCTTTATAACGGGGAATATATGAAACAGTATTCTTGGGCGGAAATTACTATGGCAAATATGCCGCCATCTGATTAATTTATAATTTTTTATTATTTAATTGATTTTATTTCTCTTTATTTGGGCTGAAATAAAGAGAATTTAAAATAAATATATTATAAAAAGGAGAATTTTATTATGACAAAATTCAAAAAAGCAATCAAAATCGTATCTGTTATCGAGTTAGTATTTGGCATTATTATGCTTATTGGTGCTTTATGCTGCTTTGCTATAGGTGTTCCTGCTACTGTTGCGGCAACGGACGATGATATAAGGGCAGAAGTATCTATAGAAGTTTCACAAGATGCTGAATCTTTGGAAAATTTAGAGGTAATTAACAAAGCCTTTAATCTTAACATTACTCCAGAGAATTCTGCTGATGTTGGACTTGTTTTAGGACTTGCAATTACATTAATTGGTTTTTCTTTCCTTATTGCTGCTATTTGGGAAATTTTAATTTTTGTATTTGGCAGGAGAGCAACTAAAAAAGATAAACCAAAGGGAGCTTTTATAATAGGTTTAATTACATTAATTATTGATGTA
>JBJFFW010000105.1:0-23740 GCA_051892075.1 Lachnospirales bacterium | reverse complement strand
TAGGAACCCACTGTCCGTCTTCCTTACAATAATTAAGATAAAGCATACTAGCTACGGCATCAACTCTTAAACCGTCAATATGGAATTTTTCAATCCAATATAAAGCATTGGCAATTAAGAAATTCTTAACTTCATTTCTGCCATAGTTAAATATAAGGGTACCCCATTCAGGATGTTCGCCCTGCATAGGATTAGCATGTTCATATAAAGCAGTACCGTCAAATTTTGCAAGACCATGAGCGTCCTTTGGAAAATGAGCAGGAACCCAGTCTAAAATAACACCGATACCTGCCTGATGACATTTATCAATAAAAGTCATAAATTCCTCAGGATTACCATAACGGCTTGTAGGTGCATAATAACCTGTAACCTGATAACCCCAAGAACCATCAAATGGATGTTCTTCAATAGGCAACATTTCAATATGAGTATAACCCATTTCCTTAACATAAGGAATAAGTTCATCAGCAAGCTCAAGATAGCTTAAAAATCTGTTATTATCCTCAGCTACTCTCTTCCATGAACCTAAATGAACTTCATAAATATTCATAGGTACATTAAACTTATCTTTTTCTTCTAATTCCTCATACCACTTATCATCTTCCCACTTGTAGTTATTAATATCAAACACAAGAGATGTTGTACTTGGTCTTAATTCTTGGAACTTTCCATAAGGGTCAGTTTTTTCAATAATACTGCCGTCAGTAGTCTTAATTTCATACTTATACTGGTCGCAATTAGTTAAGCCAGGAATAAATATTTCCCAAATACCTGAACCTGCAAGAAGTCTCATTTGGTGGCGTCTGCCGTCCCAGTTATTAAAGCTGCCAATTACAGACACTCTCCTTGCATTAGGTGCCCAAACACCAAAAAGTACACCTTCTACACCATCAATAGTTGTAGGGTTAGCACCAAGTTTTTCATAAATCTTATAATGAGTACCTTGGTTAAAAAGATAAATATCCTGTTCACCTATGCCAGGCTGGAAAGAATATGGGTCATAAGTTGTCCATGTATTTTCATTTTCATATCCTTCAATTTCAAGTTGATATTTAAACCATTTCTTTCTGGTCTTAATAACACACTCAAAAAATCCGTAATCATGAACCTTTTCCATTTTAAAAGTCTTGTTCTTGTTTTTGTCATCAATAACAGTAACAGACTTAGCCTGAGGTATAAAAGCCCTTACTACTACACAATCCTTACCATTTACATTCATTTCATGCATACCCAAAATAGTATGTGGGTCGCCATGATTTGCATTAACTATAAGCTGCATTTCCATAATGCTTACTGTAGTTAACATATATACACTTCCCTTCTCTTAAATATCTCTACTTTGATTATAACCTATATTTAACAATAAATCCAGTATTATTTTAAGTTTATACTGAATTTATTATAAAATTTAATTTTTTCCCGTAAATATAAAATTAATATACTTAATTTGAGATAAAATAAATATTAACACAACTGATATTATACTTACGCAAATAAAATTTCTTGCCATTTCATGACCTGTAATTCTTCCAAGGTCAAGCTCTGTTACAAGATACAAAAATATATTGTGACATAAATAAACACCATAACTAACACCGCCAAGAAGCTTTATTATGCCATAACCAAATTTTATTTTAATATCTTTAAAAAGTAAAAACAAGCTCACACTTAATAAACAAACAAAAATGCTGTTGTAGGATTTTATCCATTCATCATATTCACCAGTAATAAAGGTAAAATAGCTTGTACCTTTAGCAATAATAAAAGTTAAAACTATAGCTGAAATAACGCAAATTAATTTATTAATTTTAAAATCCTTTTTGCCTAAAAACCACCCAAGTATAAAATAACCTCCGTAGCTTCCTGCCAAACCCATATTTTTTATAAAAGCAATATCAAATAAAGGCTTATATCTGTCGCTTGCAAATTTACCTGCAACATTAAGCACAAGAACTATTCCCCAAAGAATTAAAAAATACCATATAATTTTATCCCTACTGTTATCACAGGCTGCTTTTATAAAAGGTGCAATTAAATAAAGGGGAATAAGATAATACATAAACCAAAAATGCACTGCTCTCTCACTTTGTAAAAACATAAAAATATTATTCCAAATATCCTCAACATTTAAAGGAATATTTCTATTATAAAAATCCATATTTGCAGAAACTACAATATATATTACAGACCACACAAAAAGAGGAATAATAAGTCTTGGAAGTCTGTTAAAAATTGTATATTTTATGGAATAGGTATTTTTACTTTCTAAAATTAAAAAACCTGAAATCATAAAAAATATAGGTACAGCACTTGTAGCAAAGGAAGATAAAATATTTATACACTTCCAAGTATTTGTATCAAAATTAAATCTTAATCCATTAGACACACTGTGTAATAGCACAACACAAATCATACTTAAAATTCTTAATATGTCTATACCTACAGATTTTTCTTTCATAAAAATTCCCCTTTAATAGTTTCTTTAATAAAAGTTTACAATTTATATAGCAATTTGTCAAATATTTTTATGTAAAATTACACCAAAAAATAGTGTAAACTAATAATAGGAGGTACAGCTATGAATACAAAATGGAAATTAGACAATATTTATAAATCAGTAGAAAGTGAGGAGTTTAAAAAAGATATTTCTTTATATAAGGAAGAAATAAAAAATCTAAATAATTGGTGTGATATTAATTTTAAAAATTATGGAGATGTAGTAAACACATTAGAAGAATATATTGTAAGAAAAAACAAACTTCAATCCTATGAAAAACTTGGAATGTATGTAGCTTTGGCTCTATCAGTTGATACTACAAACGAAAAATTATTAAAAACAAATGATATAATTGAAGAAATTGAAGGAGATATTTCATATCACGAAACTTTAGCTGTAATGTATATTAAAGAAATAGGTGATATTAATATTATTATTGAAAAATCCCCTATACTTAAAGAGCATAAGTATTTTATAAAAACTCAAAGAGAGCTTTCAAAACACACTCTTTCACCAAAAGAAGAAGGAGTTATTTCAAAAATGAGAGCCACAGGTTCATCTATGTGGCAAAAAATGTGGGAACAGCTTACATCAAATCTTTTAATCCAATTTAACAGTAAAAAAGAGCCTCTTTCTAAAATAAGAAACTATGCTTATTCAGAAGATAAAAATATCAGAAAATCAGCATATTTAGCAGAGCTTGAAGGTTATAAATCAATAGAAGTTCCTGTTAGTTTTTGTTTAAATGGCATAAAAGGTGAAGTTATTACAACATCAAAACTTAAAGGCTATAAATCTCCCCTTGAAATGACACTTTTTGAGTCAAGAATTGATAATGATATTTTAAAAGCTATGTTTGATGCTATTGATGAAAAATTGCCTGATTTAAGAAAATATTTTTATAAAAAAGCTGAATTATTAGGATATGGAAAATCACTGCCTTTTTATGAGCTTTTTGCTCCTGTTGGAAAAAGTAATTTAAGTTATACAATAGAAGAAGCAAGGGATTTTGTTATAAATAGTTTTTATGGTTTTAGCAAGGATTTAGGCGACTTTGCAAAATATGCTTTTGAAAATAACTGGCTTGACCTTATGCCAAACGAGGGAAAAGTTGGAGGAGCTTTTTGCGAAACAATACATTCTATAAAAGAAAGCCGTATTCTTACAAATTTTGGCGGTACATTTAATGATGTTGTAACAATAGCTCACGAACTTGGACACGCCTTTCACAACACAAGGCTTTTTAATAATACAGAGCTTAACAGTTTCTATCCAATGCCTATTGCTGAAACTGCCTCAACATTTTGCGAAACCATTATAATAAATGAAGCTTTAAAAACAGCATCACCAGAGGATAAACAAATTATAATAGAAAACGACTTACAGGGACTTACTCAATGTATTGTAGATATATATTCAAGATTTTTATTTGAAGATAGTGTATTTAAGAAAAGAGCCGAGGGAAGTTTAAGTCTAAATGAACTTAAAAATATTATGGAAGATGCTCAGTTAAAATCCTACGGTGACGGACTTGACAAAAATTATCTTCACAATGATATGTGGGTGTGCAAACCTCACTATTACGATGCCGATTTTAATTACTATAACTTTCCTTATGCCTTTGGTGCATTATTATCTAAAGGACTTTATGGTATTTATAAGGAAATTGGTAAGGATTTTATACCTCTTTATGACAAATTTTTAGCAGAGTCAAGCAAAAATGACTTGGCAGATGTAGCAAAAATTGCAGGAATAGATTTATATTCCAAAGATTTTTGGAAAAAAGGTCTTGAAATTATTATTAATGAAATTGACGAAATGTGAAATTTGTTATATAATTAATAACGATTATTAAAAACAAAAGAGGTAAATATTTTATGTTAAATTTCAGACCCATTGGAATTGACGATGAGGCACTTATAAAAAAATATTATAATAAAAATTATTTTTTATGTGAATATTGTTTTGTGGACCTTTTTATATGGAGAGGAACATACAACACTCAAATTGCAGAATACAATAATTTTTTATATACTAAAATGACTGATGAAGGTATAGACTATTTCTTTGCTCCTTTTGGTGAGGGAGATTTTAATGAAGCTATGAATGAGCTTTTTAAATATACAAAAGAGAAATCTATTCCTCTTAATTTAATTTCCCTTCCACCTGAAATTAAAGATTTAGTAGAAGAAACTTTTCCTAATACATTTGAATTTAAGTTAAATGAAGATAATATGGATTATGTTTATTTATCTGAAAAACTTGCTTATTTAAAAGGCAAAAAACTTCATAAAAAGAAAAATCATATAAACAGATTTTTAAAAGATTATGAAAACAGATGGACTTATGAAGATGTAACAGAGGATAATATAAGGGAATTTTTCTCCTATCAGGTAGATTGGTGTGAGGATAATAATGAATTTTTAGGGGAGCTTTGTGCAACATCATCTGCCCTTAAAAATTTTAAAAAGCTAAATCTTATAGGTGGTATTATAAGAGTTGACGGCAAAATTATAGCCATAACTTTAGGCTCAAAGCCTTATGAGGACACTGTAATTGTCCATATTGAAAAAGCCGATTACACAATAAATGGAGCATATCAAATTATAAATCAGCAGTTTGTACTTCATAACTGCCTTGATGTAAAATATGTGGACAGAGAAGAAGATTTAGGAATTGAGGGTTTAAGAAAAGCCAAGGAGTCTTATTATCCTGAATTTAAAACAGAAAATTATATAGGTATACCAAAATGATAGAGTTTGCAAAGAAAAATGATTTTAGTCAAATAAGAGAACTTTGGGATATAGCCTTTCCAGAAGATAAGGATTTTAATGATTATTTTTTTGATAAAGTTTTTGATATTAAAAATGTACTTGTATTAAAAGAAAATAACAAAATTTTATCTATGGTGCAAATGATACCTTTTGAAATTAAGGATTTTGGAAGTGTTACCTATATTTATGGTGCTGCAACTTTTCCTTATGCAAGAGGTTTAGGGAAAATGAATAAACTTCTTAATAAAAGTTTTGAGTATGATAAAAAGTTTTCAAGAAAAGCCTCTATACTTATTCCTGCCAAAAAAAGTCTTTTTGATTATTATAAAAAAATAGGTTACAAAAGCTGTTTTTATATAGATAAAAAGGATTTTGAAAACACAAATATCTATAAATATAAATTTTCTAAAGCAAACTATAATGATATTTATAATATGCTAAAAATTTATGACGGTGATATTTTAAGAGATTATAATTATTTTAAAACTCAAATTGATATGTTTAGAAGTCTTGGAGGGGAAGTATTTACTCTTTATGACAATGAAAATATGTTAAGCTATGGATTTGTATGGAATAATGAGAAAATTGAAATACAAGAATTTTGTGGAAAATATGACGAAATTTTAGTAAATCATATTTTAAATTATTATAATAAGCCTATTGCCACTGTTACTTATTTAAAAGGTAATATTCCTTTTGGAATGGCAAAATTTCATTGTAGCAAAAAAACAGATAAATTATCTATGAATTTAATGTACAATTAAGGAGATTAAAATGAATAATAAAAAAATAAGTCTTGTGACCTATTGGAGATACGGACTTGTAATATGTATAATGGTTAGCTGGATAATAGCCAAATTTATTTTAGGAAAATCTGAGCTTTATATTATACCTGCAGTTTTATTGTATCTTTTAATAAGTGCAATATTTTGCAGACCCTATCTTTTAGGTCTTATAGGAAATTTCTATTATATTACAAGAAAAGCTGATAAGGCAATGAAATATTATGAAAAAGCTGTAAAGCTCAAAACTTTTAATGTAAAAGCTCTTTATAATTACGGACTTGATAAACTTCATCAAAACAAACCGGAAGAAGCTATGCCTGTACTTATAAGAGCCGAAAAACTCAATACAAAGCCTTTATTTGATAAGCTTATTCCTTTGGCAATATCAAGCTGTTATTGGCTTTTAGGTGATGTTGACAAAGCTATTGAAATTTTGGAAGATTTAAAATCAAGATATAAATATCTTAACCCCTCTACTTTAGTAACTTTAGGATATTTTTATATGCTTAAAGGAGATTATGATAAAGCACTTGAAATTACAAACAATGCTTTAAAAGAAAATGATAAAAGTGCATCAGCCTATGATAATTTAGGACAAATTTATTATAATATGAAAGAATTTGATATAGCTGAAGAAAATTTCAAAAAAGCTCTTGAAATTAATGACTCTACTGTAGACAGCCTTTATTATATGGCTCTTATATGCAAAAATAAAGGTAATGTTGAAGATGCAAAAGCCTATCTTACAAAGGCAGATGGCTGTTATATTTCAGGACTTAACACTATTTCAAAAGATGATATTAAAAGAGAATTAAATCTTTTAAAATAATTTTTTATGGACTTGCAAATTAATTAAAATAGTTACATATAATTAACTGTATCTAAAATTTGGAGGTTAATTAATATGAACTTTGGTAACAATTCTTGGTGGATTATCATTTTGGTATTACTTTTCTGCTGTAACAATGGTAATATCGGAAACATTTTTGGCTGTGGCAATGATTGCAGTTGGATTATAATCCTTGTTATTCTTTTCTGCTGCTGCGGAAACGGTTTCGGCATTTGCGACAATAAGTGCTGATGAAATTTAATGCCGATGGCTTATGCCATCGGTTTAATTTATGTAAGGTATCGGATAACCGATACCCTTTTTTATTACTTACATCTTCTGCAATTATTGTTTCTGTCATCTCTGTCGCAGTCACGATTTCTGTTTCTGTCATCTCTGTCGCAGTCACGATTTCTGTTTCTGTCATCTCTGTCACAGTCACGATTTCTGTTTCTGTCATCTCTGTCGCAGTCACGATTTCTATTTCTATCATCTCTATCACGATTACAGCCACAATTACAGCCACAGCCACAATTACTGTTTCTTTCACATTCTTCTCTTTCAGCAGGAATATTATTGCTTATACCTGCCATAAATTCAGGCTTCTGAGGTGGTGAGAAAATATCCATTGGAAAATCTAAATCTTCAAAGAAATCACAAGAATTTCTTGTAGTATCCTCACAAACATCAGGTATACAGAATCCCTTTGATGCTACAGTAAGATTTACTATTCTGTAAAGCTTAATAATTGTGAAAAGACCAATAGTTACATTTACAGCATCAGCATCTTCATCATTACAGCAACAGTTGTCATAACGAAGTTCAGCTCTTAATGCTACAGCCTTTGATTCTACCCAAACAAATGGGTCAGAATTAAGGTCAATAGTAGTGCCAACAGAAGTTAAAAGGTCTGTTGAAATAGATGAGTTTGTAGTAGTTGAACCAAATAATGTTACCATTTTATTAAATACACTCTGGGCTGCAACTGTACAAAGAACATCACCATTAATATCTCTGAAAGAAAGTTTGTAAGAAAACACATATTTTAAATCAATATCCCAAAAACCAACTTTGAAATTGCTTGGGTTTTTGCTAACAATAACTACTCTTTCAACCTCTAAATGGCTAATTGTTACACTTGCTGCATTACTTGGTGGAGTAATAATTTCTCCTTCTGTTACATTTATTCCACAATAGCACGCATTTCTGGCAGCTCTTGCAGGACCAATTATGCTGTTGTTAAGACAAGTCTGCTGACGGCATGAATCATAAACTTTAAAAGCGATTAAACATTCGTCTTTAAGCCTATTGTTACCGCATACGGAATTAGTTTCAAAATCAAAAATTCCCATAAATTATGCCTCCTAATAAAACTATTTATTTACCCCTTTCAATAATAGTTTATTAGAAATAAGACAAAGGGTTACAAATTAAAAAATATTAATTAATTTTACTTTTCTTTAAAGCTAAAAAGTCCATAAAAGCCTTAGTATCTGTATTTATAATAAGCTCCTCTGGAAAATCTGTTTCTTTAAGCAAAGGCAAAATATTTTCAAATCCACCAATATAGCTGTGAAAATGTGCATCACTTCCTAAAATTACAGGAGTAGCTTCCCTTTTACATTCTTCTAAAATTTCCAAAACTATACTTTCTCCGCCCTGTCTTGAATTACCTTTAGCAAAGGAAGAATTGTTAATTTCAATAAGTGTGTTGTAATCTCTTGCATTTTTCACAAATTCTCTAACATTTAATGGATATCTCGGGTCCCCAGGATGACCTATAATATTTACATAAGGATTTTTTACAACATTTATTAAAGTTTTTGTACATTCATCAGCCTCCATAGGGTCAATACAAGGTATATGCAAACTTGCAATAGCATAATCAAGCCTTTTTAAAATATTATTTTTCATATCAACTTTTCCTGTACTATCCATAATATTTAGCTCAATTCCCTTTAAAACCCTTACTCCCTCAATATATTCAGGCAAAACTTTTAAATTTAAAAAATTAAGATACCCTGCTGACCCTGGCATTTTGGGTGCATGGTCACTTATACCAATAAGCTTTAAGCCAATTTTTTTAGCATATAAAGCATTCTCTGTTACTGTACTGTAAGCATGTCCACTTGCTACAGTATGAGTATGCACATCAAGAACAAAATTCATTTTAATCACTCTCCTAAAATTACCTGTATACAAAATTAAAAAAATGTATTATACTTATTTTGAGCTTATATTTAAAGGAAGGGAGGCTGTCACCTTGAAGGTATATACCCCTGAGAATATTATACAATATAAATTAAAAAATGTAAAATGTAATTGCTGTGGAAAAGAAATTGAAAAAGATAGCCTCGGCAATATTATTGACCATTTATCTGTTGAAAAAAGATGGGAATATGGTACAAGTCTTGATAATGAAAAACATAGTTTTGATTTATGTGAAGACTGCTATAAAAATATTATATCCAAATTTAAAATTCCCGTTGAAAAAGAATAATTTTCCTACAAATATTGACAAACTATTTGTAATAAGTTAGAATAAACAGAGTAACTGTTGAATTAGAAAATATAAGATAATGGCAAAAAATAAAAAACATATCAAAAAAATATCTGTTAAAACAACTGAATACTATAAAGAAGATTTTGATGCTATTTATAATTTTGCTTTAAGTTTTAAAGAATGTAAAATTACTAAAAAGCCTTCTGTTAAATACAAGACTTTAAAGTTTTTCTTAGATAATGCTTATGAGGAAAGCTGTAAATTTATTTATATGTTTGAAAATCAGCCTAAAGTTCCTATAAGCTTGGGAATACGCTCAAATGCTCTGTTTTACAGATATTGGTCTGCAAGAAAAGCTTATAATAACACAGGTTATTTTAATTCTTATAAAAATAAAATATTAAAACTTGAAAATGTACTTGATAAAATTATTTATTACAGTGCAATTATTGAAAGTCATAAGCTTTTCCAAATCAGAAATAAGTTAAAAAATCCTAAATCATTTAATATAGATTCTTTTTTGCAAAAACCCGATTCTTACTCTCTCTATTTTAATTGTGGAATAAGTTCTGTTTGCAATATTAATGATTATTGCTATTCTCTTGACCTTATTGATGAGGCAATATTTAAAAAATACAATACAAATTCAAGAACAGGTAAAAATAAAAGAGCGTTTTATATTCATTCAGGCAAAACAAACAGCGGGAAAACCCACAATGCTATTGAAATGCTTAAAAATGCAAAAAAAGGGGCTTATCTTTCTCCTTTGAGGCTTCTTGCTCTTGAAGTAAGTGACAGATTAAATTCTGAAGGTATCCCTTGCAGTTTTGTTACAGGAGAAGAAGAAATATATGTTGAAAATGCAAATCATATTGCCTCTACAGTAGAACTTGCTGATTTTTCTACAGAATATGATGTTGCTGTAATAGATGAGTGTCAAATGATTGCAGATTCATCAAGGGGACATTGTTGGACAAAGGCAATAACAAATATTAATGCAAGAGAAATTTGTTTATGTACTGCTCCTGAAGCAGTGGATATACTTAAAAAACTTATTGACAGATGTGGTGACTATTATGAAGTTATAAATCACAGAAGAAAAACTCCTCTTGTAGTTGAAGATGAGGCTTTTAGCTTGGATAATGTTCTGCCCGGAGATGCTCTTGTTGCCTTTTCAAAGGATAAGGTTAATGCTATAGGTGCAACTCTTATTAAAAAGGGAATTAGTGTAAGTGTTCTCTATGGTGCTTTGCCATATATTGCAAGAAAGCAACAATTTGAAAATTTTATAAGTGGTAAATCAACAGTTCTTGTTACAACTGACGCTATAGGAATGGGAGTAAATCTGCCTGTAAGAAGAATTGTATTTATGGAAGTTTATAAATATGACGGAAAAACTTCAAGGCTTTTAAATTCATCAGAAATTAAACAAATTGCAGGCAGAGCCGGTAGACGAGGAAAATTTGATATAGGCTATGTAAATGCCAATGGTGAAAATGAGCTTAAATATATAAGGAAAAAACTTAGTGAAAAAACCGAAAAAATAAAAGGTGTTTGTATTGCTTTTCCAAAGTCAGTTTTACAGGATAAAAATGTGAATATTAAAACAGTTCTTAAATCTTGGGAAATGTATCGCCTTGAAAATCCTTATATTAAGGAAAATATATCTGATGCTTTGGAGCTTTTAAAGCCTATTACAAGAATATATGATGAGCTTGAACTATCAAAAAACAATTTGGATATTTTTGATATGTCATCAATGCCAGTTGATGTAAGAAATCCTAGAGTAAAAAGGCTTTATCTTGACTATGTTGAGGAGAGATTGTCAGGATATACAAAAATAAAAAAACCTTATTGCAGAAAATATGATACAGACTCTCTTATTACATATACTAAAATGTTAGATACATATTTTATGTGTTCTAAAAGCTGGTCACTTAAACTTGATAATAAATGGCTTATGGAACAGAGGAATTTATGTAATGAAACTCTCCTTACAGGACTTACTAAAAATTTGGAAAATCATACAAAATATTGTAAAAACTGTGGCTGTATTCTTGAATGGAATAATAAGGGAATGTATTGTAATAATTGCAGTTTATAATTTATCTGAAGTTTAGTAGGTTCACAAAAAAGGCTCGTAAAAGCGTTAAAATAGTAGTTATGGTTATGTATAAACCTTATGTTTCATTAGTTGAAAATGTTTCCCTAATGCCAAGATTATATTTGATAAATTCCATATCATTAACTTCATTTCAAGAACATTAAATAAAACCAGAATTAGAGTTATAAATTCAAATAAATAGATTTATAAAAAGTATATTAAAAAGGCTGTTGCACAAAGTGCAACAGCCTAAAATTAAATTAAAGATTAAAATACTTAGCAGCATTATTATAGCAAATATCAGAAACAAGTTTGCCTGCAAATTCAATATCATCAGCATACTCGCCGTCTTCAATCCACTGACCAATAATATTACAAAGAATTCTTCTGAAATATTCATGTCTTGGATAAGATAAGAAACTTCTTGAGTCAGTAAGCATACCAATAAACTTACCAAGTACACCTAAGTTACCAAGAGCCTTAATCTGTGCTTCCATACCGTCTTTATTGTCATTAAACCACCAAGCAGTACCAAACTGAATCTTAGAAGCAGCCTCAGTACCCTGGAAACAACCAAGAATTGTACCAAACACCTGATTATCAGCAGGATTACCAGCAAAGATAATAGTCTTAGGGAGAGTATTATTATAATCAAGAGCATCTAAAAGATTAGTTAAACCTTCAACAGTTGACCAGTCAGAAACACAGTCAAAACCAGTATCTGGACCCATCTTTTCAAACATTCTTGTATTATTATCTCTCTTAATATTCATGTGCATTTCCATAGCCCAGCCTCTCTTGTGATACTCTGTGCCAAGGAAAATCATAAGTTCAGTTCTATACTTATCGCAAGAATCCTTAGATGGCTTTTCACCTAATAATACATCAGATAAAATAGCATCAATTTCAGTTTCAGTAGCTCTAGAACATGGAACATAAGTGAAGGCATGGTCAGAAGCCTTACAGCCTAACTCATCAAATAAATCCATTCTCTTTAAAAGAACTTCTTTAAGGTCAGCAAAAGTCTTAATTTCCTTACCGCCAACTTCGCCTAAAGTCTTAATATAATCTACAAAAGTAGGAGCATCAATATTAAGAGCCTTATCAGGTCTCCAAGCAGGATATACCTTAAAAGCAGTTTCTTCAGCAGCTAATTTCTTATGCCACTCAAGAGAATCAGCAGGGTCATCAGTAGTATTAATAGCCTTAACATTAGACATCTTAATAAGCTCTCTAACTCTAAATTCAGGCTTTGCAAGCATTTCATTAATCTTATCATGAATTTCAACTGCATTGTCCTTAGTTAATGGCTCATAAATACCAAAATATCTCTGTAATTCAAGGTGAGTCCAGTGATATAAAGGATTACCAATAGCATACTGAATTGTTTCAGCCCATCTTACAAACTTATTAAGCTTATCAGCATTCTTACCTGTAATTTCATCTTCAGGAATACCAAGAGAACGCATAGCTCTCCACTTGTAGTGGTCACCACCAAGCCATACATCAGAAATATCCTCAAAATTTTTATTTTCATAAATTTCCTGTGGATTCAAATGACAATGGAAGTCATAAATAGGCTCATTTTTAGCATAGTCATTATATAATTTCCTTGCAGTTTCGGTTTTTAATAAAAAGTTTTCATCAATAAAACCCATTTCTATTTTTCCTCCAAAAATTAAGTAATTTTAATAGTATTTACAAATAGTATAACCAAAAATTAAAGAGTTACACCATTTTTAAATATAGCAATTTCTCTGTATCCGTTAACTTCATTCTTAGTCTTTTCTCTATCAGAAGCTACATCAAGAATAAACTTGAAGAATTCTTCAGCATATTCGTCCATTTGCTTATCTTCAACAAGTCTGCCTGCATTCCAATCAATCCAGTTAGACTTTCTGTTAGCAAGTTCAGAATTAGTAGCAATCTTAATAGTAGGCACAGGTGAACCAACAGGAGTACCTCTACCGGTTGAGAATAAAATAAGGTGGCAGCCACTAGCCATCATACCACTAATAGCTACAATATCATTACCAGGTCCCTGTAATAAACTTAAACCATCAGCAACAGCCTTTTCACCATATTTTAAAACTCCCATAACATTAGAAGTACCGCCTTTTTGAGTACAGCCTAAAGACTTATCCTCTAAAGTAGTAATACCGCCTTTTTTATTACCCGGTGATGGATTTTCACCAACAGGCTCTCCATGACTAATAAAATACTCTTTAAAGTTATTAATAAGGTCAACTGTCTTTTCAAAAAGCTCAGGAGTCTTGCATCTGTCCATAAGCATAGTTTCAGCACCAAACATTTCGGGCACTTCTGATAATACAGTCTTACCACCGTTGGCAACCATAATATCGGAAATTCTACCAATAAGAGGGTTAGCAGTAATACCTGATAAACCATCAGAGCCACCACATTTAAGACCAATAACAAGCTTAGAAACAGGACATTCTTCCTGCTTAAAAGTTTCAGCATATTCTACAAGTTTTCCAATTTCACTCATAGCAGCTTCAATTTCATCTTCGTGTTCCTGAACTACAAGGAACTTTACTCTATCCTCGTCTACATCGCCAAGAACTTTCTTAAATTCATTTAAGTTATTGTTCTCACAGCCTAAACTTAAAACCAAAACACCGGCAGCATTAGGATGTCTTACCATACCTGCAAGAAGTTTCTGAGTGTTTTCGTGGTCCTCGCCAAGCTGAGAACAGCCATAAGGATGTACAAAATTATAAATTCCGTCTACCCTGCCGCCAAATCTCTTGTTAGCTTCTGCAACAATAGCATTTGAAACACCATTAACGCAACCAACAGTATTTACAATCCAAATTTCATTTCTTATACCAACTTCACCATTTTTTCTAACATAACCCATAAAGGTATCCTTTCTTGTAACAGGAATATCTTTAAGTTTAGGATTATATGTGTATTCCAAAGTTGAGCTAAGATTAGTTTTTACATTGTGAGAGTGTACCCATTCACCGGCTTTAATATCGCAAGTTGCATGACCGATTGGGTAACCGTATTTAATAATGTTTTCGCCTTCTTTTATATCCACAAGGGCCATTTTGTGACCCCTGTCGATATTATCAATAACCTTTACACCCTGAATTTCTTCACCAGATGCAACATTACGAAGAACTACAGCAACATTATCATTATTATTTAAAATTATTGAGCTGTTAAATTCCATTATTATCCTCCCAGTTAAAAATTAAGCCAAAACAGCCTTGATTTCAGATACAACACCGTTATTTAAAATATTGTATAAGTGGTCAGTAACAACTTCTGGGAAGTTACCAAGTTCGCTGTTAAGGTCAGCACCAAGCCAGAAATCAGTATTTCCGCAAACCTTCTTAACAACCTCAGCAACCTGAGCCTTATCACTTGTGTCAACACCTGTCCAAACATTCTTATAAAATTCAAGAACTTCAGGACTATCCTTAACAGGATATTCATTATCTCCTCTGTTGCCGATTAAAGCACCATCTTTAATTTCTGTACCCTTATAAAATGCCATATATGCTGCAAATGAGAAAGTAAGAATTTTAGGAAGTTCTTTCTTCTGAGCATAATATTCCTGAATAGTGTGAAGAACTCTTGCCTCAAACTTAGAAGTTGAGTTAAGAGAAATGTCAAGAAGCTTATGGTCAATAAATGGGTTCTTAAATCTGTCAAATACTGCATCAGCAAAGCCCTTTAAATCATCAACAGTAAGCTCTGGACTTGTAATAGCAGGAATAATTTCATTATTTAAAGCATCTTCAAGATACTTATAGAATAAATCATCATTCATAACATCTCTAACAATGTCATAACCTGCAAGATAAGCACCAAGTACAGAACAAGTATGAGCACCATTTAAAATTCTAACCTTACGCTTTTTATAAGGCTTAACATCAGGAGTGAAAATAACCTTTAAGCCAGCCTTAGGGAAAGGAAGTTCTTCTTCAAGTTCAGCAGGACCTTCAATAACCCAAGTATGGAAAATTTCACTTGTATCAATAGCATTATCCTCATAACCAAATTCTTCACATAAATCCTTAGCTTCATTTCTAGGATAACCTGTAACAATTCTATCAACAAGAGTACTAGTAAATACACAAGCATTTTCAATCCAGTTAATAAATTCTTCACCAAGATTCCAGTTAGCAGCATGCTTTAAAACATATTTCTTTAAAGTCTTGCCGTTATCATCAATAAGTTCACAAGGAATAAATACAAGACCCTTACTCATATCACCATCAAAAGCCTTAAATCTTAAATATAAGAAATTACAAACCTTAGCAGGGAAAGAATCCTGTGGTTCATCTGTAATCATAGGTTCTTCTTTCCAACTGATACCTGCTTCAGTAGTGTTTGAAACTACAAATCTAAGTTCAGGATTTTTAGCACAATCATTATATATATCAAGGTCAACATAAGGGTTAATACATCTGTTTACACAAGTAATAAGTCTTTTAGCTGCAACCTTCTTACCATCTTCACGACCTCTTGCAATAAGAGTGTAAAGACCTTCCTGTTCATTTAAAATATTTCTTAAAAAGTCACCGCCAGGAATTGGCTGAATAAGAGTAATACCGCCTTCAAATAAGCCCTGTCCATTAATTTCATCAAACATATAATCAACAAAAGCACGAAGGAAGTTACCTTCACCAAACTGAATTACCTTCTCAGGAAGCACTTTTCCTGCACCAATAGTGATGTCCTTAAAATCAAAGCCATTAGTTAAAAGTTGTCTGTTTAATTTCTCCATTGGAATATCCCTCCATAAAAATAGTAGTTTAATAGTATATATTTACTTAGTTATATATTACTATATTTTGCTTATAAAATCAATAATAAATTTACAGATTAGTCAAATAAGAATTCACAAAAATTAAAATTATACCTAAAATTCACAAAAAACTAAAAAAGCAGAAGAAAATTTTCCCTCTGCTTTTAAAAAACATATAATTTATTCATTTACAGGCTCATCACTTATAACTTTACAAATAATTTTTGATTGAGTTATAAACATTATTTTTGCCTTAAATTTTTTACCTACTTTATCATAAATTCTTCCTGCTGACAAGGTTCCCTTTGCAACGGTATATGTTGAATTTGCAACATAACCAACCTTGCCCAAATTTTTAATCTTAACTTTTATTGCGTCCTTATCATAGGCATTTTTAGGCTCTTTAATACATTTAACCTTACTGCCTATTTTAAAAACACCTGCACCAAAATAATGATTAAAACCTGTAATAGTAATATACATATCCTTCATAAAATCACCTCAAATATTTTTTATCTTAAATAAATAATACAAAAAGTAATGTACAATAATCAGGACTATTTATCATAAAGTTCAAAAATTATGTTGCTTTGTTCAATCATTTCCTTAGCCATTTCATCAGAATACATTTTTTTTGCAACAATTCTTACAATTCCCGCATTAATAATCTGTTTTGTACACATTGTGCAAGGAGAATGAGTAATATAAATTGTGCTTCCGGCACAACTTACTCCGTTAAATGCACATTGGGTAATAGCATTAGCCTCTGCGTGAACAGCTCTGCAAAGCTCATGTCTTTGACCACTTGGAATATTAAGCTTTTCTCTTATACAAGTGCCTAAATCATCACAATTTGGCAAACCCTTTGGAGCTCCGTTATAGCCTGTTGCAAGAACTTGGTTATTTTTAACAATTACAGCTCCCACATGGCGTCTGTTACAAGTTGAACGCTTGCTTGCAAGTTCAGCCATTTCCATAAAATATTCATCCCAGCTAATTCTTGTCATAATTTCACCTCTTTATAACCTCTGCCTTACAGCCTCATAAATCATAATAGAGGCAGCAACAGAGGCATTCATACTTTCAGCCTTTCCTATCATAGGAATTTTGCAAAGCTCCTTTGCCTTTTTGCTTATTTCATCACTTAAACCATTTCCCTCGTTGCCAATTAAAATAGCTACACCTTTTTTCATATTTATTTCGTAAGGGGTTTTATTTCCTTTAAGGTGAGCAGCAACAGAAATTATATTTTCATCTTCAATTATATTATATAAATCATAATTTGTAAAAATAGGAATGTGAAAAAGAGAACCCATAGCCCCTCTTACAACCTTTGGGTTATAAATATCAACACAGCCTTTTGATAAAAACACACCGTCTGCACCTGCCGCATCAGCAGTTCTAATAATAGTTCCCAAATTTCCAGGGTCCTGTAAATTTTCAAGACAAATATATAACGGATTTTCTTTTTTTTCAAGTTTATATTCAAGCTTTTTACAAACAGCCATAATTCCTTGAGGTGTTACTGTATCACAAATTTTAGAAAAAAGTAAATCACTTACTATATAATCTGCCTTAATATTACCTTTGTAGCTTTCTTCTGCCACAGTATATAAAATATAATCTTTGGCTTCTTTTGTAAGTCTTTCTCCCTCTACAATAAAAAGTCCAAGTTTATCTCTATTTTTTCTTAATTTTAAAGAATTAATTTCTTTAATAATTTTATTTTTTTCACTTTTAATATACATTATATTGAACCCTGAATTTTATCATTTTCACCAATTACAACCAAAATATCGTTTTCACGAATAATTGTGGCAGGAGCAGGTGATACAAAAACTTCCTCTCCTCTTTTTATAGCCATAATAGTAATTCCATAATCAGCTCTTATATTGCTTTCAATAAGATTTTTATTGCACCATTCTTTTCTCGGATTAATTTCTGCAATACCATATTTATCTGAAAACCTTATGTATTCAACAATATTTGAACTAATAAGATTATAAGCCATTCTTATTCCGGTATCCCTTTCAGGCATTACAACCTTATCAACACCTATTTTTTCAAGTAAAGCCTTTTGCTCATTATTTTTAGCCTTAGCAATAACCATAGGCACTCCTGCCTCTTTTGCATACATAGCTGACATAATTGTAGCCTCAAAACTCTCCCCTACACCAATTATAACACAATCATAGTTAGAAAGTCCTATTGTAGAAATAGCCTTTGAATTTGAAATATCCATCTGAAAGGCATCTGTTGCATATTGCTCAACATCATTTACAGCCTCCATATTTTTATCACAGCACATTACATCACAGCCATGTTCAGCCAAAGTTTTAACTACAGCCTGTCCGAATCTGCCAAGTCCTAAAACGGCAAACTGTTTATATTTAACCTTATTATTAATCATTTAATTTCCTCCTAGCCAACTATTAACTTTCCGTCAGGATATTTTATAAATTTGTTTTTATCATTTACAACAAAAAGCATACCCATAGTAATAGGCCCTATTCTGCCTATATACATACAAAAAATTATAACTGCCTTTCCTATTGGTGTTAAAAGAGGAGTTAAGCCTGTAGTTACACCAACAGTATCAATAGCTGAAAAAACCTCGTAAAAAATATCTATTCCAAATGGATAAGAACTTCCATTAGTTTCAGTTACAGATAAAATAAGAGCCGCCACAAAAGCTATAGAAACCATCATAGTCATGACAGCCAAGGCTTTTCTTATAGTATTAAAACTTATTCTTCTTTTATATGCAGTTACATCTTGCTGTCCTTTTAAAAGAGTTGTAACACTTAAAATAATAACGGCAACAGTAACAGTTTTAACGCCACCTGCTGTTGATGCAGGAGAGCCTCCCACAATCATTAAAAGCATTGATACAAACTTTGAGCCAAAGGTTAAACTTCCCTGGTCAACACAAACAAAACCTGCCGTTCTTAAAGTTACAGACTGAAATGCTGCCACTATGAGCTTTTGAAAAAAAGGCATATTTCCTAAAGTATCAGGGTTATTATACTCAGCAATAAAAAAATACAAAGTACCTGATGATATTAAAATTAAAGTAGTAACAACTGCAAGTTTTGTGTGAATTTTTAAGTGGTCAAAAGTTTTTCTGTCTTTAAAATGCTTAATAACGGCATATAAATCCATTACAACAGGAAAACCTATACCTCCAACTATTATAAGAGCCATAAGAGTTAATAAAATAACATAATCTCCTGAATAATTTATATCTATAAGTGAATTACTTCCAAGAACATCAAAACCCGCATTACAAAAAGCAGACACAGAATGAAAAATAGAACAATATATTCCTTTTATAAATCCAAATTTTGGTATAAATCTTGTACTAAGAATTAAAGCACCAATTAATTCTACAAAAAATGTAAATTTACATATAAGTTCAATAAATTTTACAGCTCCCCTTCTTTCATCAAGATTATAGGACTCTCTTATAACAAGTCGATTTCTTAAAGTAATTTTTTTACCAAGAATGACAAAAAAAAGTGTTACAAACGCCATAAATCCAAGTCCACCTATTTGTATCATAGCTAAAATTACAAGCTGACCTATTATACTCCAATGTTCAGCCGTAACAACTGTAGACAAACCTGTAATACAGGTAGCTGAAGTAGCTGTAAAAAGACAATCCAAAAAATTTGTAAAATGCCCTGAACTTGAGGAAAAAGGCATCATCAAAAGCAATGTGCCTATTATAATCACAGTAAAAAATCCCAAGGCAATAGTCCTTGTAGGAGTCATTTTTTTAAATATTTTCATATAATCACCTAAAAAATTGTTGTAATACTACTAAAAAAATGATAAAATCTTTATATGTATTTTTTGATGTAGATTTTTGTCTATGTCAACAGTATACTAAATTTTATTATTTTTTTCAAGTTATTTCTATAGACAATTGAGGTGATATTATGTCAGGCTCTACTCTTGGTAATATTTTTAAAATTACCACTTGGGGCGAATCTCATGGTAAAGGTCTTGGGGTGGTAATAGACGGCTGTCCCGCAGGCATTACTTTAAATGAAGAAATTATACAAAAAGATATGGATAGAAGAAAACCAGGCTCTAATAAGTATGGAACAAAAAGACAGGAGGGAGATAAAATTCAAATTCTCTCAGGTGTTTTTGAAGGTAAAACTACAGGTACTCCAATTTCTATTGCCGTTTTTAATGAGGACCAAAGGTCAAAGGATTATTCAAATATTATGAATGTATATAGACCAGGTCATGCTGATATGGGTTTTGAAGAAAAATACGGTTTTAGAGATTACAGAGGTGGTGGCCGTTCATCAGGTCGAGAAACTCTTGCCAGAGTTGCAGCCGGTGCCGTAGCAAAGGAGCTTTTAAAAGAAATAGGAATTGAAGTTTATGCCTATACTAAGGCAATAGGAGGAATAGAGGCAAACAATTTTAGTTTGGCTGAAAGAGATAACAACCCTCTTTATATGCCTGATGCCTTTGCAGCTAAAAAAGCCGCAGAGCTTTTAGATGACGCTATGAAAAAATGCGACTCTGTTGGTGGAATTATAGAATGTGTAACAAAGGGACTTCCTATTGGAATTGGTGAGCCTTGTTTTAATAAGCTTGACAGCCTTATAGCAAGAGCTATATTAAGTATTGGTGCTTGTAAGGGTATTGAGTTTGGTGCAGGCTTTGGTGCTTCTCACAGTTACGGAAGTATTAATAATGACAAAATGTATATGGAAAATGGTAAGATTAAAAAGAAAACCAATTATTCCGGAGGAGTTTTAGGTGGTATGTCTGACGGTGATGATTTTATTTTTAGGGCAGCCTTTAAGCCTACTCCATCTATAGCACAGCCACAAGAAACTATTACAAATTCTCACGAAAATACAGAAATTATAGTTAAAGGCAGACATGACCCTATTGTAGTTCCAAGAGCAGTTGTGGTTGTAGAGGCAATGACAGCAATTATTCTTGCAGACTTAGTGCTTATGAATATGTGTGCAAGAATTGATAATATTAAAAAAATATACAGTTAGAAAGGAAACAAAAAATATGGCAAAAATTAATTCAAAAGTAACAGACAGTGTAAATTTCTTTAAAGGTAACAAGCCTAGTGATTTAGCTAAAAAATTTGGCACACCTTTATATGTTTACAACGAAAGTATTTTAAGAGAAAGATGCAGAGATATTAAAGGTCTTGTAAAATACCCTCATTTTAAGATTAACTATTCAGCTAAGGCTAATTCTAATCTTGCATTTTTACAGATTGTAAGAAGTGAAGGACTTAATGTAGATGCAATGAGTCCTGGTGAAATTTTTGTGGAATTAAAGGCAGGTTTTAAGCCTGAGGATATTTTCTACATTAGTAACAATGTATCTAAAGAGGAAATGCAGTATGCTATTGACCACAATGTTCTTATTAGTGTAGATAGTTTATCTCAGCTTGAACAGTATGGTCAGATTAATCCAGGTGGAAAGGTAGCTGCAAGATTTAACGGTGGTATTGGTGCAGGTCACCACGAAAAAGTAGTAACAGCAGGAAAGAAAACAAAGTTTGCTATTAACCCTGAAAATATTCCTGAATTTAAGGAAATTTTAAAGAAATATGACTTAACTCTTGTTGGTATTAATCAGCACATTGGCTCTTTATTTATGGAGGGTAAGCCTTATGTTGAAGGTGTAAAGGCTATTTTAAATATTGCAAAAGAATTTGAAAACCTTGAATTTGTTGACTTAGGTGGTGGCTTTGGTATCCCTTATGAAAAACTTAATGACCAGCCAAGACTTGATATGAAATCATTAGGTGAACAGCTTGATGAAGTATTTAATGAATTTGTAAAAGATTATGGCAAGGAAATTACATTTAAGGTAGAGCCTGGCAGATATATTTCTGCTGAAAGTTCTGTACTTCTTGGACAGGTTCATGCTGTTAAGTTTAACGGACAGGATAAATATATTGGTACAGATATTGGTTTTAATGTTCTTCAAAGACCTATTATGTATGATTCTCACCACGATATTGAAGTTTACAATGATAGTGATAAGATTGAAGATGTTACTGTAGTAGGTAATATTTGTGAGTCAGGTGATATTATTGCTAAGCACAGAATGCTTCCTGAGGCTAATGTTGGCGATATTATTGGTGTTCTTGATGCCGGTGCTTACGGTCATGTTATGTCATCTAATTATAACAATAGACTTCGTCCTGCCGAGGTTTTAATAAGAGAAAATGGCGAGGTTGTACTTATTAGAGAAAGAGATGAACTTGAAGATTTAACAAAGCACATGATTGGTATTGACTGCTAAGGAGTTGTTTATATGTCCCCAAAGGAAAAATTTGCTGATATAATGGGTGAAAATCTTATTAAAAATCTTGAAAAGAGAAATATTAAAGGCTATTATGCTAAGAATAAGGAGGAGGCTTTAAATTTGGCACTCTCTCTTATTCCTGAAAATTCAAGTGTAAGCTATGGTGGCTCAATGACTATAAATGAAATTGGCTTAATGGATAAATTAAAAGAAGGAAATTACAATTTTATTGACAGAGCATTAGCTAAAACTCCCGAACAAACAAAGGAAATTTATCACAAAGCCTTAAATTGCGATTATTATATTATGAGTTCAAATGCTATTACAAAAGAGGGAGAGCTTGTAAATATAGACGGTAACGGCAACAGAGTTGCAGCTTTAATTTACGGTCCTGAAAATGTAATTGTAATTGTAGGCATAAATAAATTAGTTTCCGATGTTAAAGAGGCTTACAAAAGAATTAAAAATATAGCCTGCCCTATTAATACACTAAGACTTAATAAGAAAACACCTTGTGCAATTACAGGCTCTTGTGGTGATTGTTATGGAGATGGCTGTATTTGTTCCCATACTGTTATAACAAGAAGAAGTGGTATTAAAGACAGAATTAAAGTAATTTTTGTTGGCGAAAGCCTTGGATATTAAAAGGAATGATTGTATGAATGATGAGTTTAATAACAACAAAGATGATGAAGTTGTAGACAGTATTCCAAAAGGTGCTAAATCAATAGATGAAGAAAATAATAAGCCTGATAATTATAGAAATAATAATGGCTTTAATGATTTTAATAACGGTTCTTTCAGAACAAGAATTATAATTGAAAACGGACCTGCTTCATTAATGGCTAAAATTGCTTTTATATGCTCAATTTTATCTGTAATACTGTGTATGTTTCCAAGTATATCAGTTATTTTTGCTCTTATAAGTGCAGGACTTGCTCTTATAAATATTGCTAACGGAAATAATGGCAGAGTAGTGTGCTTTTTTGCCATAGGAATAAGTATTTTCGGTGTTATTTTGGCATTTTTCAGCAGTATTTTGTGGATGATTTGGCACTTTATTGTAGGACTTATATTCTAAAAAGAAAAGGATTATCAAAGTATTATTGTAAGCGATCAATAAACCAGCGTACCCATAATCAAAAAAACTCCAATCAAC
>JBJFFW010000104.1:0-5318 GCA_051892075.1 Lachnospirales bacterium | reverse complement strand
GTATACACAAGATCAAGTAACAGTGTGTATACAGGGAAAAGCAAAATTAGAAACTGGTAATAAAAATAATATTGGCTTGCATAATTTCTAACATTATCTGACAAATCCACAAGTAAATAAAACAATTAAAGCATAAAAACGCACTCGTGCGTTTTTATATCACATGCGTGCATTTTTTAATTACGAATATATTTCAGCAATTTTTTCAGCTTTATTATAATATTTAGAGCTAAGCATATAATAACGCCCTCTGCCGGTTTCTCATGACTCTAAAATTCCTAATCCAACTAAAATTTCCAATGCAACACCTCAAAGCACCGTAACCTTTCTTACTTTCAGATAATCTTTTCTACTCATTTTACCTTCAAACTTTTCCCATTTATACACCGTACTTCTGTCAACACCCACAAGTTCAGCAAATTTTGTTTTATTAAGTCCCAGATTTTCTCTTGCCATTTTCACTCTTTCACATTGGTTATCAGCAAGCTTGAAATAATGATAATCCTCAGCAAGTTCCTTAAAATCAACCTCTAAAAATTCGGCTATTTTAACAAGATTTTCAGCAGAGCAAAAACCGTCCTTTTTTTCATAAGACATATACATTGCCCTTGTAATACCAACGGCTTTTGCAACTTCTCTTTGCAAATATCCTCTTTGACATCTCCAGTATTTCAGCTTTTCCCATGTTTCCTCTCCCTTATTAGTATCAGGCATATTATTCCATTTAATACTTATAATATCCTTTGATTTAAAATTCACCTCAATACTGCTGCCATTCCATATAACCTTGTCTACAAGTGTTTTTATTGCATTTCGTTTCTCATCAAAACTCATATTGTCAACACAGGCAGAAAAGCTCATAACATTTTTCTTAAATTTCTCAATTTGCTCAATAGTCATTTTATCAGCTTTTTCTGCCTTTTCATTCTCTGATATCCTTCTTTCAATATCAGTATTTTCAGCATCAAGAAAATTAATTCTTTCTATTATGTACTTTTCAATTGTGCTGTTAGAATTAGCAATTTTTGAAACAAGCAAATTAATTTCACTATTATTTCTGCTCAGCTTTTTGCGAAGTGTAGCAATACCGGATTCTGCATTATCTTTTAAGTATTTTTTGCCTTTTTCAAGCTCTCGGATAAGACTTATATTGTCACATTCAAAGCCTTTAATAAGTTCAACAATATGCCTATCAAGCTTATTACCATTTATATTTTCAGCCTGACATTTTAACTTATTACTTTTAAGTTTTAATTGACAGGCATATGAAAATGCACCATTTCTACCTATTTTGGGTCCCATTCGGCTGCCACAACTGCAATAAATGATACCACCCAAAAGAGCCTCATTTACTCTTGGTTTTCTAAAAGCTTTTTGACTGTTTTCATTTATTATATTCTGAACTCTTACCCAGTCATAGCCTGATATTATTCCCTTATGACTACCAACAGCAATTACCCAATTTTCAATAGGGTTAACAATAGTTTTTTTCTTAGTCTGTTTAGTTTTATTATAGGCAATTACACCATAATCGCCATTAAATTCTGCCATATCAGAATAAATATCATAACCCTTAAAATATTCATACATATCCTCATCAGCTATAGCATACACAGGGTTTGTCAAAATAGCTTTTAAAGTAAATCTTGAAAAATAAACATTATTTTTGCTTTTAATATCTTGATTAATAAGATAGGTTTCAAGACTTGAAAGAGAAGTAAGCTCTAAAAATTTATCATAAATAAGCCTTATAATACAAGCCTCATTTTCTATAATTTCAAGCTTATAAGCCTTTTTGCTTTTTCCATTTACATTAACACTTTTAACCTCAACAGACTTATAACCTGTAGGAGTAACTCCACCAAGCCATCTGCCTGTTTTAGCAAGCTCCATAAGATTATCTCTTATTCTTTCAGCAATAGTTTCTCTTTCAAGCTGAGAAAAAATAGAAGAAATATACATCATAGCTTTTCCCATAGGCACAGTAGTATCAAACTGCTCACTAACAGATATAAACTGAACACCCTTTTCATTAAGAATATCAATGAGTTTAACAAAGTCGCTCATATTTCTGCTTATTCGGTCAAGTCTGTAGCATACAATTTTATTAATATTACCTTTGTTAATTTCAGCCATCATAGCCTTAAACTGGGGTCTGTCAGTATTTTTCCCCGAATAGCCTTCATCTTCATATATAACAAAATTTTGATCTTCAAAATGAAGCTTTATATATTCCTTGCAAATTTCAATCTGATTTGCAATAGACTCACCTTTACCTGTATATTTGGATTTTCTTGAATAAATAGCAATCATAGTGCAGTCACCTCCTTAATCATAAATTTAGAGAAGGGCTAAGCCCTTCTCCTTAAACAGCTTTATCAAGCTCATTAAGAGCATCATTTCTTAAATCATTAATAATCATATCAAGAATCTTTAGTTTTTCAGACTTACTTAGATTCAATTTGTTAATATTATTAATTATGTAATCCGATTGTATCTTTGAGATAAAATTTTCAGCCATATTATCGCCTCCAAAATTAATATATGCTTTAGTTTATAGAATTAGATAAAGTCAACCCTATAATGCCGCTTTTAGTTGCATCTCCAATTCTGATTTTCTTAATTTCAACTAAACTTAAATCTATGTTCTTCTTTAGAGAGGAAGTAAACTCAGACTGAGTTTCGTAATAAGAGTAGTTATTGTCAATACAGAATACCTTATACCTTGTATACAAGTCAGCCATAAATAAGCGACTTTGAGGTAGATAAATACAACAGCTGTTAATAAACTCTCTTAAAGTTTCTTCCATACTCTTAGAAAAAACGGTAGATTCATTAACTTTTGTAAAAACATAATTTCTTTTCTTATATTGTAAGTAGTATTTTAAACACTTGTAAATAATACCGGGTGCTTCATAAATAAGTTTGTCAATAAGCTTTTTATCCTGTTTATCTTTAGGAATAACATTCCCCATATAAACCTGAACAAGCCTATTGTAAAATCCATCATCATAGGATTTAGTCTTTACAGGGAAATTACAAGCAAAGAAAAATTTACATGTATTTCTGAAAGTAAAAGAATTTAAGTATTTTGCTTCAGCTTTGCATAAATCATTTCCTGTAAGCATTTTAAGCTGACTTACCGCAGTAGAGTTAATTAAACCATTAGGCAGGTCCATAGACACATTTATTTTTCGACCTACTAGAGCATAATTATCAAATCTTGAGCCTAAATTATTTAGGTCAACTGCTGAAACAGCCTCTGAATTAAAAATTCTACTCAAAAAATTACCAATAACACTTTTACCCGTATCACCCGGCCCCCATAAAACAACAAAACACTTTCCATCCGTATCAGAAGTTATGTAATATCCTATAATTTCCATTAATAATTTGGCTTTATTAGAATCACCTTCCGAACAGTCATAAATAAATTTATCAAAAACGGGAGTCTTAGGTTCTTCTACAAAATCATGAAAATCACAATTTACTTTACTTGTTGTAAAAATTTTGGGTGTAGGAGGAATAAACCTCCATTTATCTAAATCAAGAACGCCATTATTGAAGCTAATATATCTATCAGATTCCTTGTCGCTAGATATTTGTATTCTTGTATCATGCCTTAAAAATTCAAACACATCTTTTACAAACGCAATAGTGCCTTTCTTTAAGATTTCAGCATACCCTAAATTTATAATCAGAGTATAAGCTTTGTCCGTATCTAAAAAAGTATAATATCCCCCAGAATAGTAATATAAACCGTTATCAACACACGCAAAAGGATACTTACACAACAATAACTCAGCCACATGAAGAGCAGTTTTAGAATTATTTGTTTCATTTTTATTTTTAGGTATAACTCTCCTTGTGTTATTGTCAGGTGGTAGAAATGTGTCTTTAATAATCCTATTTGGATTAAAATTAGGATTATACCCAACTGTATCCATATAATGATTATATGTACAATAATTAGTAGGAATAGGTGGAATATTACCATCGTTCTGTTTTATATTAGAGTTATTTACCGGCACTTTGTAAAAAGGTGACTTTTCAAAAATTTCATTAAAATTTTCTATTAAATCAGTAAAATATTCACCTCCGGTATAATCTCCTAAAGAATTTTTTTCTTTTTCTGAAGATTTTTCCTTTAAACTGACACTATCTGCCTCTAATAAAGGAATATTATTCTCAGGACTTTTGTCCATAAATTTGACAGGTTCTATTTTTTCTTTAGGAAAAATGGTCATAGCATCAATTTTATTTTTCCCAATAATAATTGCATTTATTTTTTTGCTATTTTCTTCATTTTTCATAATAGTTGCCTCCTCGTATTTTTTTAGTAGTTTGTAAAAAGTAGTTCTTTTTAAATTGGTTGCTGACATAAATTCTTTTACTGTAATCTCTCCCTTTTTCCACAGGATAAAGTATTCACCCCATTTATCTGGGTATGGTATAGATGCTCTGCCTAAATGCTTGCCTTTTTTCTTGGCAGCATCAATACCTTCTCTTTGTCTTTGTCTTATAGTAAGTCTTTCCTGTTCGGCAATAGAGCTTAAAACTTCAATGAGAATATTGTTAATCATATCAAATATCCAGTTTTGCTCTTTTGGTAAATCAATCAGTGTTGTTGGCAAATCAAGTACCTTTAATCTAATACCCTCTGACTTAAAATACTCCAGTTCATTTTTTATGTCAGCTTTGTTTCTTGATTGCCTGTCAAGGCTTTTGATAACAAGAGTATCACCATTTCGCAAAATAGTTGACTTTAAAGCTTGATAGCCTGTGCGTTCTAAATTTTTACCACTGGCTTTATCAGTAATAATATCTCTTACATCAGCTCCAATAGATTTAAAAGCCTCAAGCTGTCTGTCAAGATTCTATTCTGTTGATGATACCCTTGCATAATAGTAGGTTCTGTTTTCCACTTTTTGCTCCTTTCTGTTTCTAAAAGTCCTGTTGATTTCTGAATATGTTTAAATATAAAATTTGGTACTTAACGAACACAATTTAAGGCAGTTTTTTAGTGTCCGTTAAGGTTTACCTTTTTAAACACCTCCTCAAGACATAAAAATAAGACTAGCCCAATGGACTAGCCTTTCTATGCTCCTATGTTCCTAAGGGTATAATCAGGCATATCCTGATTTATACACTTTTATAATATACAATTTAAAAGTTTAATTAAATCATTAAATATAAGCTTCTAAAACGATTTAAGGAAATTTTATAATTTTCATTACTGTAAATAAAAGATTGCTACCATAACTTTCTATACTGATTTGGAGTAAGATGCTCAATTTTTTTAAACATTCTTGAAAAAT
>JBJFFW010000103.1:0-5319 GCA_051892075.1 Lachnospirales bacterium | reverse complement strand
GCGTAAGACGCAAAAAGAAGTCTGAAGCTGCCAGAAAGCGTAAGTACAACTAATTTAAAAAGGACTTGATTTTAATGTCATTAAAGGAACAGCTTTTCAATGATTTAAAACTTGCTATGAAAGAAAAGGATGTTGTCAAAAAAGAAGTTATCCAGATTGTAAGAGCAGGTGTTTTGCAAATTGAAAAGGACACAAAGGTTGATAACCTTGATGACGCAGGTGTTTTAAGTGTAATTTCTAAGGAAATTAAAAAGCTTAAAGATGTATTGCCTGATTTTGTTAAGGCTGATCGCCAAGATTTAATCGATACAGCTAACAAGAAAATCGAACTTTTGAATGCTTACCTTCCCGAGCAGATGTCAGAAGATGAGATTAGGGCTGTTGTTTGCGATGTTATTAAAAGTGTTGGTGCAGTGTCAATGAAGGATATGGGTAAGGTTATGGGGGCTGTTAGTGGTAAAACTAAGGGTCGCGCTGATAACAAGCTTGTAAGTGACATTGTAAAAGATACTTTAAAAAAATTATAAAATTTATATGATTTAGGGGTAGATGCAGTGTTGCTCTACCCTTATATTTATTCAAAAGGAGAATGATTATTATGAAGAAAAAATTTGCTTTAGCATTATCTACTGTTGTTGCAGTTTCTTGCCTTACTATTGGTGTTACAAGTATTGCAAGTGCTGCTGAAGATGTAACTCTTGTTGTTAACGGTGAAGTTGTTGAATGTGAACAGCCTCCTGTAATTGAAGAAGGCAGAACTTTAGTTCCTTTCAGAGCTGTTGGTGAGGCTCTTGGTGCAGAAGTTGACTGGGACGGTGCTACTAAGACTGTAAGCTTTGAAAATGAAATGGTTGCTGTTGAATTTGCTATTGGTGGCGACACTTTAACTGCTACTGATAAGGCTACAGGCGTAAGTGTTGATGTAGATGTTGATGTACCTGCTAAGATTATTAACGACAGAACTATGGTTCCTGTTAGAGTTGTATCTGAAAACCTTGGTTTTGATGTAGCTTGGGACCAGGATACTAAGACTGTAACTGTTACAGGCGAAGCTATTGAAGAAACTACTGAAGAATCTACTGAAACTACTACTGAAGAAGTTTCTGTAGAAGAATCTACTGAAGTTTCTACTGAAGAAGTTTCAGAAGAATCTACTGAGGAAGTATCTGAAGAAACTACTGTAGAAGAAGTATCTGAAGAAGCTACTGAAGAAGAAACAGAAGAAGTTAGCGAGGAAACTACAGTTGAGGAAACTACTGTAGAAGAAACTACTGAAGCTTAATAGTTCCTGTTTGTAATTTAAGAGGAGGATTTTTATATGAAGAAAAGATTATCTGTATTTCTTGCTGCCTGTTTAGCAATAGGTGCAATTAGTGTTCCTGTTTGTGCAGAAGAAAGTGTAAATTCTGAAATTAATATTGTTGTTTCAGGAAGTGCCATAACTTGCGACCAGCCTCCTGTTATTGTTAGTGATAGAGTTCTTATTCCTTTAAGAGCAGTTGGTGAGGCTGTTGGAGCTGATGTTAACTGGAATGGAGAAGAAAAATCTATTGCTGTTACAAAGGGTGATAAAGTTATTACCTGTAAAATAGGTGATATGTTTTTAACTTCTGATAACACAAATATTGATTTAGATGTTCCTGCTCAAATTATTAACGAGAGAACAATGGTTCCTTTAAGAGCTATTGCCGAAGCCTTTGACTTAAATGTTGAATGGGATAGTAACTCAAAAACTGTGGCTATTAATTATAATGTTCAAATAGAGGAGAATATAGCTGAAGATGCTACTGTTGAAGTAACTACAGAACTTTCAGAAGAAGTAAGTAATTTGGTTGTTGAAGAAACTGTAGAGGCTACTACAGAAGTAAGCAAAAAAGTTATTACAACTAAAGACAGCGATTACTCAAATAAGTACACAGGCAAAATTACAATAGAAGACAGTGTTGAAGTTAATGATTACACTGTATTTACTGCTACTGCTACATACGACACTATTTCAGGTAATGATAGTTATAATGAATTTGCTAAAAATATGGCTGAAAGTATTATTGCTAAAAATATAGCTGAAGTTGGAGCAAAAAGAAAGGCTGATTTTTTAAAGCTTGATGAAGATAAAATCAGTAGTTTTGAAAAATACAGGTCAGAAACTACAATAGAGGCTGTATACAGCAGTGATGTTGTTGTTTCAACTAAAATTACAACTAAGTTCTTCCAGAACTCACTTAATTACAACACAGAAGTAACAACTATACTTACTGATAAGACAGGTGCAAACAGTGTAAATGTTAGTGATATTACAAATAACAAATATACTGATGATGATGTGTATAAAGTAGGTATGGAAAAACTTAATGTGCTTATTGATAACGATAAGGCTGATTATTATAACAAAAAGGTTAAAAACGGTGGCTTAACTCAAGATATGCTTAATATCTATATTGACCAAAATGGTAATTTTGTTGTTTATGCTAAAAGAGGTGTTTTAGCTAAATCAACTGTAGGTGAAGTTGCTGTTGTAATAACTAATAGTGACCTTGAAAAAAGCAAAAGATAATTAATTTTAAAGACCGCTGCGTTATGTGGCGGTCTTTTTATTTACAATTCTATTATATTTTCATTTAATTCAAAAAGAAGCTCATTAGTTTCAGTAATAGATAATTTTCTGTCAAGAGCAAATATTATAACACAATCCCTTCTGTTTTTACTGTAAAGTCCACCTGCATCAGCTAAAATAAGAATTCTGTTAGCCTCATCTGAAGTTGCATTAAGTCCGAAAGCAATTTGAATTAATTTATCCTTTGTAGGTTTTCTTGTGCCATTTAAAATCTGATAGCCATAAGTATAATTTAGCTGAGATTTATTAATAACATCTTTTTTCTGTAAGTTTTTTTCTTTTATAAGTATATCAAAATATTCAACAAGAGTTAAATTTTTAATAAATTCATCATTATCTTTAAGAAAACTTTTTATTTCTGTTGATTTTTTTATTTCTGCAAGCAATTCATTTGTATTTTTCATTTGCATCACCCCATATTTTATGATAACATAAACATAATAAATATTCAATAGGGGGAATTTTAATGAAAAATCTTGCAGATGAATTCAGAAAAAGTTTTGACAACTACGAGATTTTGTGTTTAATAGGAACTAAAACATGGCAAATTAAGCTTAAAAATTATAATAAGATAGCTGTACTTAAAAAAATCGATAATGTTTCTGTATATGAAAAACTTAAAGAATTAAAAATTAAAGGAATTCCTCTTATTTATGATATTTTTGAAAAAGACGGCGAGAGTTATGTTATTGAGGAGTTTATAAATGGAAATAATTTAAGCAGTGAAATTGTGTCAAGAGGCTATTTCTCCAAAAATGAAGTAAAAAACATTGTAATAAAGCTTTCTAATATACTTTTTGAAATTCATAAAGCAAATATAATACATAGAGATATAAAGCCCTCTAATATTATTTTAACAAGAGATAATAACATTTATCTTATTGATTTCGGTATTGCAAGAAGCAAAAACGACAGTACAATAAGTGATACAAGGCATTTAGGAACGGAATTTTATGCCTCTCCCGAACAATATGGCTTTGCTCAAACAGATAAAAGAAGTGACATTTATTCCATAGGCAAACTTATGATAGTTTTGCTAAAAGGAAAAGAAACAACTAAAGATTTAAAAAATATACCCTATTATAATATTATTTCAAAATGTACTGAAATTGATTCAGCCAAAAGATATAGTGATGTTTACAAATTAAAATCAGCCTTACTAATATCAGATAAAATTATTTATTGTATTATTGCATCTTTATTAATTATTCTTATTCTTCTTTTAATAATAATAAAAGCAAAAAATAAAGAAGAAATAATTAAAACTACTGAAATAACTACTGAAATAATTTCCGAAACCAATGTTGAAACTACAACTATAATGTTACAAACAGAAATTTCACAAGCTACAACAACGGAAATTACAACCTTAAAGCCAAATAATGATACAACAACATTAAAAAAAGGCACCGGTACCTCTACTCCACAGCAGTCGGTTACCCCAAGTCAAAAGCCGGCAAATACAGAAAATACAACCAATAATTCATCATCTCAATCAAGTAGCACAAAAAACCAGACTGATTATGATGAAAACACACTTTGCACAAATTATGAAAATGATTTGGGACGAATATACTATGATGGAATTGACCCTTTTCAAAATCCCTATATTAATATAGGTGAATGGTCGCCTAAGCAGGTTAATAACATTACTTTTTCTCAAGGAAAATCAGCTAAAGTATTTGCAGAACAAACAACTAAAGGTCTTAACATCACTATAAACGGACAAACTATACAATGTCCTAACACAGGAAATGTAGCTCATACACCTCTTGAAAATAAAGTTCCTAACGGACGCTCTCACACAGCAATATTTTATGATTTTACAGGTGATGGCATAAAAGATATATTTGTTGTTGAAATGGCATATTATCTTGGCAATACAGCCGATGACAGTGATGTACTTTATTTATCAGGCTTTTTTATAAAGGTTAATTCCAATTTGCAAATGACTTTGCTTGGAGGAGATAAACTTCTTTGTCAAAGCGGTTATGACCAAATTACAATATGTCCTGACCATATTTTAACGGAAAATACCATTGGAACAACCTTTTTAAGCTATAAAATCGAAAATGACAAAGTTATAAAATATAATGGTATTTAATTTGTTTTGGTAAAATTTGTTAAATAATGCTCTCAGCTAATGAAACGAGAGCATTATTTTTTTATAATTATTTCAATAACTCATCTGCTGATACAGAAAAAATATCAGCCAACACTTTAAGCTCATAATCTGTTACGGGACGGGATTGTCCTTCTAATTTTGACAGGGCAGAAGGACATATATCTATACCACTTGTTTGAAGTTTTGCAAGAAGTTCTTTTTGTTTGATGTTTTTTTCTTTTCTCAGTTGAGTTATTTTGCAACCTACAATATTTTTATCACCAAGTTCTTGTTTTCTGGGTTTCATAATAATCCACTCCTGAATTTTATAAATATAGATATGATAAGTATATTAATAAACTGATGATTTTTAATTCTTATAAAGAATTAAAATAACAAATTTTAAATTCAGATTTATATAAACCATATAAATATATTATTATAAAGGAAGTCTTTTTTATGAAAAGATTTATTTCACTATATTGAAGATAGCTTAGGTATGAAGATTTATTATGATGAAAGTAAAAAGACTTTTTACATCAAAACAATCGGGTAGGAGGTAGATAATTATTTTATCTACCGACCTCCCACACCACCGTAC
>JBJFFW010000102.1:0-5333 GCA_051892075.1 Lachnospirales bacterium | reverse complement strand
GTTATGCTGTTTTTCAGCCATATTCCTTATTAATTTTTCATTATCATAAAGTGTATTATGGCAGCCTTTTGAACATTGTATCTTTCCATAATCCCCCTGTACAGCCCATATTTTATCTTTATCAAAACCAGCCTTATAAAACTGTGCATCTACATTTGTTGTAATTACAAAATAGTCCTTATTTTTTACAAGACTTAATAAATCTGTATATACTTCTCCCACAGGAGCATTATATCTGTTCATCATAATATGCCTTGACCAGTATGCCCATTTTTCCTCTTGTGTTTTAAAAGGATAAAATCCTGCTGTATACATATCAGTCATACCGTATTTATCTATAAAATCCTTAAAATTACCATCAAACCTTTTTCCAATATATGATATTCCTGCTGCATTTGATAAGCCGGCACCTGCACCAATAACAATAGCATCTGCCATTGAACAGACTTCTTTTACCCTTTCAATCTGCTCCTCAAGGGTAAGATGAAACTTCATTTGATTTTTATTCATTATTTTGAGCATACAAACACTCCTTAAAATAGCTACTCTCTTAAAGCAGAGAGCAGCTGATATTATTTAATTATTTTCTTACTACACTAATTCTTTTCTGAATATGGTTTCCCTTTACAATTTCATCAATAAGAGCAACAGCATAATCTGCATAGATTATAATACTTTCGTTTCTGCTGTTAAGAATAAGCTCCTCGCCACCAAGAATATATTCTCCTGTTTTTTCGCCATCAGCCTGAAAATCGCCTGCCGGACTAATATAAGTCCACCTAACATCATTTCTTAAACGAAGCTCACAAAGTGCCTTTGCCATAGCTGCTACAAGAGGTTTAAAAATATCAGGAAAGTCAGGACCATCAGCAACGCAAACTGTATGCTCTTTATTTACATACAAGCTGCCTGCACCACCTACAACAATAAGTCTTATATCTGTTCCTGAAAGAGCATCACAAAGTACCTTTAATGATGTACTGTGCTGAGGTAATGTGTCCTCTGTCCAAGCACCAAAGGCATCAACAACAACATCGAAACTCTTTAAATCATCGGACTTTAAATCGAATAAGTCCTTTGTAATTACCTTATCTGCAACAGACTTGTTATCACCTCTTACAACTGCTGTTACATCTAAACCTCTTTCTTTAGCTTCCTTAACTATTAACTTACCTGCCTTACCATTTGCACAAATAACTGCTACTTTCATTTTGATTACCTCCAAAAATTTTAGATTTGTTTATTCAAGTTCGGCGCCTTCTTTGTTTGTAGCTTTAGTATATCAGACAAAATATTTTTTGAAAATGACCGAAAATTTGTATGGGCAACAACTTAAAGTTGTGGTATAATTTATTTAGTAGTAAAGGAGGTTTAGCATTATGGAATATAAGCATATTGAGTATTTTATTGAAACCTGTAACCATAAATCCATTACAAAGGCTGCTGAAAGTATGTTTATATCACAGCAGGCACTAAGCCGATGTATTGCAAAATTAGAAGAAGATATTAATTGCAAGCTTTTTAACAGAACAGTAAAAGGAATTACTCTTACAAAAGAAGGAAAATATCTGTATGAACAGTTTAATCCTATAATTATGAACTTTAGAAATACCGTCAGTAAAACAATGTCAGCTTTTGAAAACAGACCTAAAACACTTTCCTTTTGCTGTGCCTATGGTATTTTCAGAAGCTTAAATCCTGAACTTATTATGACCTTTCAAGAAAAAAATCCTAAAATTAAATTAGATATGCTTGAAATGTCCGATAAAGAATGTGATGAATATGTGGAATCCGATAAAAAGAATTTTGGACTTCTTGCAATAGCCGAAAACAGACATGGTGAAAGACTTGATTACATTACAGTAAAAACAGTTCCTCTGTATCTTTTTGTAAATAAGAATAATCCTCTTTCAAAATGTAAAGAAATAAAATTTGAAATGTTAAAAAATGAAAGCTTTTTGTTTTTAGATAAAAAATCCTATTATAGAAAGCTTGTAAACTATTATTCAAAAAAATATGATTTTAAACCTAAGCCTATTTTTGAATCTTCTGACACAAATCAACTTTGCAGCCTTGTAGATAAAGGCAAAGGAGTTTTTCTGGGCATACCTGAATTATATAATAAAGCACTATATAAAAACACGGTTATTATTCCTTTTGAAGATAAAACAATAAACTGGAGTATAGCCTTTATTTTTCAAAATTATGATTATCTTGATATTTCAGCTAAGAAATTTATTGAATATGTAATTGAAAACTCATAAACTTCATTTAAAATTCCAATTAAAAACTATACTTTTTAACAAACCCAATATCCTGTTTTAGCTGTAGTGGACTTTCCCCACCAAGTTACTGCCCGTTCAAGGCAAACTAAAAAACGGCAAATAAGCCTAATAGTGCTTATTTGCCGTCTAAAATTTTAATCAAATATTATCTCTGAACAAGATGTACAGCGAAGCCACCGAACTGTTCTTTTAAGTAAATAGCAGTAGTCTTGCCATTCTTAACAACAGCAGTGCTTTCATCAAATTCGCCGCCCATAGCCTTAATATAGTTAATAGCTCTATCAAGGTAGTTAGTAGCAATAGCGATATGTCCGTTATCGCCTAAGAACATCTGCTTTCTGATTTCGATACCCTTAGAAGCGAATACAGCAGAATTTCTGTTATCAACAGGGAAGTTAAATAACTTATTAAATCTGTCAGCAACAGCTAAAGCTGCATCTTCATCAGGAGTATTAATACCAACATGTACCATTTCAAAACCAAGCATTGAAGCTACAGCTTCCTTACAAAGAGCAATAATTTCATCAAACTTGCCCTCGTCAATTAACTTGCCAGGAACCATCCAGCTACCACCACAGCAGATAATCTTATCAAAAGATAAATAGCTATTTAAGTTAGCAGCACTAATACCACCAGTAGGCATAAACTTTAAGTTAGTAAATGCAGCAGCCATAGACTTAATCATCTTTAAACCACCAGCAGCTTCAGCTGGGAAGAACTTAACAACTTCAAGACCAAGCTTAACAGCATGGTTAAGGTCAGAAGGATTAGTAGTACCAGGAGTAAATGGTGGGTAATTCTTAGACTGGCAGTAAGCAATAAGCTCAGGGTCTAAACCAGGAGAAACTAAGAACTTAGAACCGGCAGCAACAGCCTTGTCAGCCTGTTCCTTAGTTAAAACAGTACCAGCACCAACAATAAGTTCAGGAACTTCTTCGCTCATTCTTCTGATAGCTTCTTCAGCAGCAGCAGTTCTGAAAGTAACTTCTGCACATGGGATACCACCTTCAACTAAAGCCTTAGCTAAAGGCACAGCCTTGTCAGCATCATTAATTACAACTACAGGAACAATACCAATAGCACTTAATTTGTTTAATACATCATTCATGGGTTAAATCCACCTTTCATAAAATTTGCAAGTATTTTGCCTAATTTGATTTTATCACTTTTGCCATATAAAGTCAACAAATGAGTTACAAAAATATTAAATTTTTACTAAATATTTGACCAAAATATGTTTTAGTTTTATAATAATAGCTGAGGTGATAGTTCTGAAAAAATATTTTATTGTCTTAATTGTATTTATAATCCTGTTTAACACCCTTATTTTTGGTGCTGAAAGCAATGTAGTTAAAACAGCCAATGAAATGGCAGAATTTAAAAATGAAATTACTTTTAATACTGATGATATTAATTCATATATAAATGAAGTTTTTAAGATTAAGCCTGAGCTTGAATTTTATTACGGAGGATATTCTTCTTCAAGTCTTGGAAATATTCACAGTGTAAAATTTAAGTATAATAATACTGAAATAAATCCTGAAAATATAAAAATTGCAAAAAGCTATGATGATGTGTTAGATATCATATCTTATAATATTTTGTATTGTAATGAGAATTTGTATTTAATATGTGATAAAAGCTATGAAATTGAAAAAATTATAGATGAAGTTATAAAGGGAAACCAAATTGTTGCCATGGGTTACAGTGGTTTTAAATCTTCTTCATTTAATTCAAATATAACTAATAACTCCTGTCATATTATAAATTTTCAATATTCTATTGATACATCTTTACTTATTCAGTATAAAAAGGAAACTGAGTATAGGGCTATGGAAATTTTAAGTGAAAGAACAGCTAAATCAATGCCTGATTATGTAAAAGCTAAAATTATTCACGATTACATAGCTGAATATACTGATTATAATTCAGATGACGGTGAGCTTTCCTATATGGCATATAATGTGTTAATTAATAATAGAGGTGTTTGCAGCGGTTATGCCTGTTCAGCTAAAATAATGTTTGATTTACTTGGAATAGAGAATTATTATGTTTCTGGAACTGCCACAAATTCAAAGGGAACAGACAATCATGGTTGGAATAAAATTAAGCTTGGGGATAATTTTTATAATCTTGATATAACTTGGGATGACCCTGTAGTAGAATTTGGGTTTAATACTACAAAATACGATTATTTTAATTTGACTGATGATGAACTAAGTAAAGACCACAACTGGGATAATAATAATCTTCCTATAAGTAATTCTTATGAATATTCTTATAAAAATGTAATTAAGCTTATAATGTCAGACAGAAGTAAATATGATGATTATTATAATATAAGTGATTTTAAGTCGGTTTTTACAAAGTATGATAATATATTTAATGATAACTTAAATAGCACCGAAGTAACAACAGAAATAATAACTTATAAAGAAATCAGAAACGACAAATCAATAATTGAAGCCTTTAATTCTTTTCCTTTTAAAACAAAAGTTTTATGTGGGATTATGTTTATATTTATTATTATTTTAATAATTGTTTTTATTTTTTAAAAGAGATAATCCATTTTTAGGATTACCTCTTTTTTTACATTAATTTGGTGAAAAAACGCAAGCGGCCATTAATAAAACTAACACCCAAAACCACCATTTTTTATAAAATTTATCATTATTATCCATATTCTTGCCACCTTTTTAATTAACCAAGTATTTTTACTGAAATATATCCAATTATAAAAAAGAAAACAATATAAACTAAAACTGCATAAGATAATTTATCTTTTTCGTCTTTATTTTTTATAAATGAAAGCCTTTCCCATTCTTTTCCATTATTTCCAAACCACCACATTGGAACTACTGTAATAAGAAGGAATATTAAATTATCAGAAATAAATTCTTTAACCCCCGAAACAACTTCTAATCTTTCAATTATAAATTTTACATAGGCAATATACATAAAAGATGCAACAAAACCTTTTTTAATATTATTGGTTCTAAATCCAGGTACTTTTTCTAAAATTTTGAAAAATATATTTTCTTCATTTGA
>JBJFFW010000101.1:0-5379 GCA_051892075.1 Lachnospirales bacterium | reverse complement strand
TTTCAGATATTGAATATCAGCAGGACTTAACAGTTTATATAGCTTATAAAAATAATGAAATTGTAAATGCTTTTAAACTTGCCAATAAAATTTCAGAAGAAGGCAGTTTTGTTTCAAGACTTAGTGATATTGGTTCTGGTTTTAAGGAAAATATGGAATATGCAAATAAAATAGATGCAGATGTTTTTTGCTATATAGATAATGGTATTAAGGTTGTGGCACTTGAAAATAAGGAGCATTTAGCTGAAATATTTAAAAATGTTTTTGGTTTATAATTGGAGGATTGAATAATGGAATACTTAACTTTAGCTCTTGCAAAGGGCAGGTTAGCTGAAAAAGCTATGGATTTACTTTCCACAATGGGTATTACCTGTGATGAAATGAAAGAAAATTCAAGAAAGCTTATTTTTACAAATGAAGATTTAAAACTTAAATTCTTTCTTGCAAAAGCCTCAGATGTTCCTACTTATGTTGAAAGTGGTACTGCTGATATTGGTATTGTAGGCAAGGATACCTTACTTGAAGAAATGAGAAATATATATGAAGTTTTGGACCTTAAAATGGGTAAGTGTAAATTTGCTGTGGCAGGCTATAAGTCAATAGAGGAAAAACTAAATTCATCAAATGACCTTGTTGTAGCTACAAAGTATCCTAATATTGCAAAGGATTATTTTTATAATAAAAAACATCAGACTATTGAAATTGTAAAGTTACATGGAAGTGTGGAGCTTGCTCCAATAGTGGGTCTTAGTGATGTAATTGTTGATATAGTTGAAACAGGTTCTACTCTAAAGGCTAACGGACTTGAAGTTTTAGCTGATATTTGCCCTGTTTCAGCAAGGGTTGTAGTTAACAGAGTAAGTATGAAGCTTGAGCATGAAAGAATTGTAAAGATTATTGAAGGCTTGAGAAAGGCAATAGGTGAGTAATATGATTTCAGTTATTAAAAATAGTGATAGTGAGGGTAAAAAGCTTGTTGATGCTTTATTATCCCGTTCACAGCTTGAATATGGAAATGTTCAGGAGATTGTGGATAATATTATTTCAAATATTAAAGCTAATGGGGATAAGGCTTTATTTGAATATACAAAAGAATTTGATAAATTTGATGTAAATAGTGAAAATATACTTGTTACAGAAAAAGAAATAAAAGAGGCATATAGTCTTGTAGACAAAGACCTTTTGGAGGTTATTAAAAAATCAGCTAAAAGAATTGGTGATTTTCATCAAAAACAAAAGCTTAACAGTTGGCTTGAGCCTAATAAAAACGGTGAAATGTTAGGCCAGCTTATAAGACCCCTTGAAAAGGTTGGTGTTTATGTTCCCGGAGGAAAGGCAGCATATCCTTCAAGTGTTTTAATGAATATAATTCCTGCAAAGGTGGCAGGTGTAGAACAGATTATTATGACTACACCTCCATCAAGTGAGGGTAAAATTAATCCTACAACTATTGTAGCTGCTCATGTGGCAGGTGTTGATAAAATATATAAAGCAGGTGGAGCACAGGCTATAGCAGCATTGGCTTTTGGTACAGAGAGTGTGCCAAAGGTTGATAAAATTGTAGGACCCGGAAATATTTTTGTTGCCTTAGCTAAAAGAAGTGTATATGGCTATGTAAATATTGATTCTGTGGCAGGACCAAGTGAAATTTTAATTTTAGCTGATAATAGTGCAAATCCAAAATATGTTGCGGCAGACCTTTTATCACAGGCTGAGCATGATGAGCTTGCCTCTGCTATTTTAATTACAGATAGTGAAACTTTAGCCAAAAAAGTTAAGGTTGAAGTTGAAAAACAGACAGCTTTACTTGAAAGAAAAGAAATTATTGAAAAATCTTTAAATAATTATGGTGCAATTATTATAGTTGAGAATATGAAAGAGGCTTGCACATTAAGCAATAGAATTGCTCCTGAACACATGGAAGTATGCACAAGTGAGCCGTTTTCACTTCTTCCATTAATTCAAAATGCAGGTGCAATTTTCTTAGGTCATTACACACCTGAGCCTTTGGGTGATTATATGGCAGGGCCAAACCATGTACTTCCTACAGGTGGCACAGCCAGATTTTTCTCACCTTTGTCAATAGATGATTATATTAAAAAATCAAGTATAATTTCATTTAATAAAGATGCCTTACAGGCACTTGGTGAGGATGTTATAAAGTTTGCAAATGCAGAGGGTTTAACTGCTCACGCTAATTCTGTTAAAGTAAGAATGTAGGAGGAAAGCTATGGATAGGATTGCTTCTATAAATAGGGATACTTATGAAACAAGTATAGATTTAACAATAAATATTGACGGCAGTGGCGAAAACAATATTGATACAGGTGTTGGCTTTTTTGACCATATGCTTACTCATATTTCAAAACATGGCTTTATGGATTTGGATTTAAAAGTAAGAGGCGACCTTGATGTTGATTGTCACCACACTGTGGAAGATACAGGCATTGTACTTGGAAAGGCTATTGAAAAAGCTCTTGGAGATAAGGTTGGAATTAAGAGGTTTGGACAGGCAATAGTGCCTATGGATGAAACCTTAGTCCTTTGTGCTATAGATTTTTCAGGCAGGTCATATCTTAATTTTGATGCTAATTTTACTGTTGCAACCTTAGGTATGTTTGATACTGAAATGGTTGAGGAATTTTTTAGAGCTGTATCAGATAATTGTGGTATGACACTTCATATTAAAGTGTTAGACGGAAAAAATAATCATCATATTGCTGAAGGAATATTTAAAGCCTTTGCAAGAGCTTTTGATATGGCAACAGCTTATGATGATAGAATAAATGGAGTATTATCTACTAAAGGAATGTTGGAATAATGATAGCAATAATTGATTATGGAATGGGCAATTTAAGAAGTGTGCAAAAAGCCCTTGAATATGTTGGAGAAAAGGCTGTAATTACAGATGATATAGCTGTAATGGAAAAGGCTGATAAATTGGTGTTACCTGGAGTTGGTGCTTTTGGTGATGCAATTAAGACAATAAGAGAAAAAAAATTTGACAAGGCAATTTATGAGGGTGTAAAAAGTGATAAGCCTTTTTTAGGAATTTGTCTTGGTATGCAGCTTGTTTTTGATAAAAGTTATGAATATGGTGAATATGAGGGTCTTGGACTTATTCCTGGAGTAATAAAACTTCTTCCTGATAATGTTAAAAAACCACATATTGGTTGGAATAACTTAAATATTAAAATGAGAGAGCCTTTATTTAATAATTTAGGCAATAGTCCTTATGTTTACTTTGTTCATTCATATTATCTTGAAACTGATGCTCCTGTAGTATCAGCAACTACTGATTATGGTAAAGAAATACAAGTAGCTGTGCAAAAGGACAATATATTTGCACTTCAATTTCACCCTGAAAAAAGCGGTGATGTAGGACTTGAAATTTTAAAGAATTTTGGAGGATTGTAATATGCAGATTTATCCGGCTATAGATATTATAGATGGCAAGGCTGTAAGATTATCTCAAGGAAAGTTTGATAATGTTACCGTATTTAACGATAATCCTGTTGATGCAGCGGGAAATTGGGTTAAAAGTGGTGCTACATATATTCATCTTGTAGACCTTGACGGAGCAAGATATGGTAAAAGCTTTGTAATTGATATTATTAAAAATATTAAATCTTCTTACAATATTCCTGTTCAGACAGGTGGCGGTGTGAGAAGTATGGAAGATATTGATTTAAGAATAAATGCAGGAGCAGACAGAGTAATTATAGGTACTGCTGCTGTTAAAAATCCTGAACTTGTTAAAGAAGCTGCCAAAAAATACGGTGATAAAATAGCAGTCGGAGTAGATGCCAAAAATGGTATGGTTGCTATATCAGGCTGGGAAGAAGTAAGTGATATTAAAGCTGTTGATTTATGCCTTAAAATGAAGGAATATGGCATTAAGACTATTATTTATACTGATATTTCAAAAGACGGTATGATGGAAGGACCTAATATTGAGTCTACAAAGGAACTTATTGATAAAACAGGTCTAAATATTATAGCCTCCGGTGGTGTATCTAAATTAGAAGATTTGGAAAATGTTGAAAAAATAAATTCTTCAGGAGTTATTATTGGCAAGGCTTTATATAACGGAGCTTTAAATTTAAGTGATGTAATAGATAAATTTCAGAAATAGAATTATTTATAGTGGAGTGGTTTTATGGATAAAAGCATACCTTATAAAAATAAAATTATTCAGTATGTAATTTCATACATTTTTATAACTGTTGGAGCTATAATTGCGGCTTTTGCCATTGAAGAATTTTTGGTTGCAAAACAAATACTAGACGGTGGTATAGTAGGTATATCCATTATACTTAATCAGCTTACTAATATTAAACTTAGTTATTTTATAGTTATACTTAATATACCTTTTCTTATTATGGGTTGGAAACTTCTTGGCAAAACCTTTGCCTTTAAGGCAACTTATGCAATGATAGTATTTTCTATATTTCTTGTAGTTTTTGAAGAAATGCCAAACCTTACTTCAGACCCTCTTATTGCTACGGCTTATGGTGGTTTGTTTTTAGGTCTTGGTGTTGGAATTGTAATGAGAGCCGGTGGCTGTGTAGACGGTATTGATACTTTGTCCCTTTTGTTAAGTAAAAAAATTCAGTTTTCAACAGGGCAGATAATTTTGTTTTTTAACTTAATTATATATTCCTGTGCAGGCTTTATATTCGGTATAGACAGAGCTTTATACAGCTTGCTTACATATTTTATAACATCTAAAGTTGTAGATATTGTTGAAACAGGTCTTGACCAAGCAAAGGCTGTTATGATAATTACGGAAAACGGAAAAGAAATAGCTGATAATATTTTTAAAATATTAGGAAGAACTGTAACAATTCTTGAGGGCGAAGGCTTAATAAGTGGCAAAAAAATAGTTCTTTACTGCGTTGTTACAAGGCTTGAACTTAGTGAAATAAAAAGAATAGTAAAAAATGATGACCATTCAGCCTTTGTTACAATTACAGATGTATCTGAAATAGTTGGTAGTCATATAAAAAAGAAAAAGGAAGTTAATTAGTATGCACACTAAAAGAATTATACCCTGTCTTGATGTAAATAATGGCAGAGTTGTAAAGGGAGTAAATTTTGTAAATTTAAAAGATGCAGGTGACCCTGTTGAAATAGCTGCAATGTATAATAAGTCTATGGCTGATGAAATTGTATTTTTGGATATTACTGCTTCATCAGATGCCAGAAATATTATGCTTGATGTAGTGTCAAGAACAGCAGAACAGGTTTTTATACCTCTTACCGTTGGTGGAGGTATTAGAAGTGTTGAGGATTTCAGAGCTATTTTAAGTGCTGGAGCAGATAAAATATCTGTAAATTCAGCAGCACTTAAACGCCCTGAGCTTATTAATGAGGCGG
>JBJFFW010000100.1:0-5387 GCA_051892075.1 Lachnospirales bacterium | reverse complement strand
AAAGCCGTTGCTGACAAGCTTAAAAGTGAATTTCCCGAAAATGAAATTTATGTGGAAAGTGTTAAGCAGGGATTTAAAATTCCCTGCTTTTCTATTCTGCCTTTGGAAGTTTCTGATACCCTTTTTAGACACAACAGATATAAGTATCGTGGTGTAATTGAAGTTAGATATTACTGCGAGGACAGAGAAGATATGGTGGGTGTTTGTGAGAAATTATTTAACAAACTTAATGAAATTTATGATGATAATATTGGAAGGCTTTTTGGCAGTAATATGAAAAGTGAATTTGGTGAGGATTTTTATAAATTTGTGGTTGAATATGAGTTTTATTATATTAAAAATAATGTGGATTGTGATGTTATGGGTTCTGTTAATTTAGAACTTAAATTATAGGAGGTTTTTAATTATGAATGGTAGATATGGAAAAAGACAGATTTTATTAAGTGACAAATATTCTGATTACAGAGATGTGCTTGCTGCTTTATTAAATGAAAATTTAGAGTACAGCATTGATGAAATTGATGAAATTATTGAGGAATTTAGCGACAGAGTGTTTGTAAGAGGGGAGGAGTTATAAATGAGTTTAGGCGGAGGTTTATTTACTGTTGAAAATAAGGTTATGCCAGGTGCTTATATTAATTTTGTGTCAACTTCTAGAGGAAGTTTTAATATAAGTGACAGAGGTGTTGGTGCTATGGGTATTGAACTTGACTGGGGTCCACCTATTATTGAACTTGATGCTGACAGTGTGAGAGAGGAATGTGTTAAAAAGCTTGGTTATGATTACAATGACGATAAAATGCTTTTTATAAGAGAGTTTTTTAGACATGGTAAAAAGCTCTATGCTGCAAGAATTAATTATGGAGGTAATGTTGCTTCTTGTGATTATGGTTTTGCTAAGTATACGGGAATTGTGGGTAATGAGCTTAAAGTTGTTGTAAGTGAAAGTATTGATTATACTGATAAATTTGTTTTTAATACATATTTTAAGGAGAAAGTTGTGGATACTCAGACTGTTGCAACCATTGATGAGCTTGTTGATACTGACTATATTACTTGGGACAGAACTTCTGTTAGTATTGAGGCAGGTATTTACAAGCTTGGTGGCGGTAAAAATAATGATGTTACTGGTGGTAGTGTAAATACTATTTGTAAAATCCTTGAAAAGTACAGATTTAACTGTCTTACAATGCTTATAAGTGATGAGGATATTCAGCAGGTTATGGTTGAATTTACTAAGAGAATGAGAGATGAAAGAGGTGTTAAGTTTCAGTATGTTGCTTATGATTTATCATCTGACTATGAGGGTATTATAAATGTGGTTGACAATGACGAAAATCAAATTGAAAGCGGTATTTGTGCTTGGGTTTGTGGTGTTAATTCAAATTGTGCAATTAATGAGTCCCTTACAAATATGAAATATGACGGAGAGCTTAATTTGAACATTGACAATAGTTATGATTATTTGGAGAAACTTTTAAAACTTGGTAAATTTGTGTTTTATAAATCCGGTGATGAAATTAGAGTTTTAAAGGATATTAACTCCCTTATTGGCTTTACTACTGAAAAAGGTCAGGTTTTCCAAAATAATCAGACTGTGAGAGTTTGTGACCAGATTGCAACTGATACGGCAAACCTTTTTATTAACTATTATCTTGGTAAGGTGCCTAATGATAAGGCAGGTAGAAGTGCTTTATGGAGTGAGCTTGTGAAGTATCACGAAAAGTTAAACAGTATGAGGGCTATTGAAGAATTTGATGAAGATGATATTGAAGTTAGTCAAGGTGAAGAAAAAACAAGTGTTATTGTGAGTGAATCCATTGTGCCTGTAAATTCAATGGATAAGCTTTATATGAAGGTTTATATTGAATAAGGAGGGGTTTTAATGAGTGCTACTATGAAGGCTAAGGACAGCTTAAATGCTAAACTTGCTGAATGTTATGTTACTATTGACGGAAACAGATATAATTTTATGCAGGCTATTAATCTTAAAGCTTGGATTGAAAAAAATAAGGTTCTTGTGCCTATTTTGGGAAGAACAGGTATGGGTAACAAGGCTAATGGCTGGAGCGGTAAGGGTACGGCTAAGTTCCATTACAATACCAGTATTTTTAGAAAACTTTTAAAGGAATATAAAAATAATGGTAATGATGTGTATTTTGATATGCAGATTATTAATTATGACCCTTCTTCTGATGCTGGGGGTCAGAGTGTTGTGCTTATTGACTGTAATATTGACGGTGGTGTTCTTGCTAAGTTTGATGCTGAGGGTACTTATCTTGAGGAAGAAATGGAATTTACTTTTGAGGATTTTAAGTTTACTGAGGAATTTAAAATTATTGAGGGTATGTGATTTTTGGAGGTATTTATATGAATGATAATTATGGATTGGTGTATCCTGATTTGAAGGATTATTATGATGTGAATGTTACAAATTCTAATTTTAGCAAGCTTGCTGATAGTATTGATGCTTTAAAAAAAAGCGGGGTTAAAAAAGAAGTGGTTATTGCTGCGTATAATTCTCAAAATAAATATAAGGAAGTTGCTGATTTTGTTTGTAATAAAAATGACTGCAAAAGTGTTATTGCAAATGCTATTGAAAGCTGTTGTGAGGGTGGCGAAATACTTTTTCTTGACGGCGACTATTATTTTGAAAGTACCCTTGAGGTTAATAAGGCTGTGAGAATTTTAGGCTATGGTGTTAAAACTAGGTTTAATGTGGCAAACACTTTTACTGGCTATTGTATGCTTAATATTAAGGCTGATAATGTGACAATTAAGGATATTTCTTTTTTTGATAATCCTGATTATAATATGTATTTACATTATATTTGCCTTGGCTGTTTGAATGTAACGATTTGCGGTTGTGATTTTAATATGAATATTAAACACAGTGCTGATTCTATTTCTGCAATTTATATTGAAAGCTATAAATGCAGACTCCTTGTAATGGGCTGCTATTTTAGAAGATATGATGATGAGAGCTGGTTTATTTATGGCAAGAAAAGTATTATTGTGGGTGTGTGTATAGGTAATTACAGCGAAAATATCGAAAATGATTCTGAACTTAAAATAAAAATCTATACAAGTAATACTGACTCTGCTTCTAGAATTAAAACAGGTGCTCAGAATACCTATATTTTTGCTAATACAGGTGGTGTTTACAATGGATAATCTTGAAATGTTTTTGTGTGAAAATAAGGCTAAAAGAGAAAATGTGTTTTTTGCTGTTTCAGAGGATTTTAAAGACAGTGACGGAAATGTTATAAAATGGGAAATTAAGGCTGTTTCAACTAGGGAAGAAGCTGAAATAAGAAATGATTGTACTATATTTAGTGAAAAGGGTCAAAGACTTAATATGAATAAATATATTGCTACCCTTATTTCAAGAGCTGTTGTTTATCCTAACTTATTTGATGCTAAGTTACAGGACAGCTATAATTGCAAAACTCCTGAGGATTTAATTGTTGCTATGGTTGATAAGCCAGGTGATTATAACAGGCTTGTTAATAAGGTTCAGGAAATTAATGGATTTACTTCTTTTGATGATGATGTTAAATTGGCAAAAAACTAATTAGAGAGGGTGATTTTAGCTTTAATTTGGCTTATTACTGCCTTTTTAAATTTGGCTGGTCACCCTCTCGTATTTTGAATATGTCTGATAGAGAAAGGGCAGTGGTTGTGGCTGCCCTTGATATTTATAATGAGGGGTGAGAGATGAATAAGAAAAATCTTGAAAAGCTTTCTCTTAAAAATGCTGTTGGCGGCGGTTATGATGATTTTTGGTACTTTAAAGGCAGATACAGAGTTTGTAAGGGTTCAAGAGCCAGTAAAAAAAGCAAGACTACGGCACTAAATCTTATTGTAAGACTTGTGAAATATCCTCTTGCTAATATTTTGGTTGTGAGAAAGGTCTATAATACTTTAAAAGACAGTTGTTATGCTGAACTTTGCTGGGCTATTAGAAGGCTTGGTCTTGAAAAGTGGTTTGACTGCAAAACTTCTCCTCTTGAAATTACTTACAGACCTACGGGACAAAAAATTTATTTTAGAGGTCTTGATGACCCTTTGAAAATTACTTCTATTACCGTTAAAAGAGGCTGCCTTTGCTGGCTTTGGATTGAGGAGGCTTATGAAATTGACAATGAAAAGGATTTTGATATGCTTAATGAATCTATAAGAGGTGCTGTGCCAGAGGGCCTTTTTAAACAAATTACTATTACTCTTAATCCTTGGAATGAAAGACATTGGATTAAAAGCAGGTTTTTTGATGCTCCTAAAGATAAGGATATTATGGCTAAAAGCACTAATTATTTGTGTAATGAATGGCTTGATGAGGCTGATAAAAAAGTCTTTGAAGATATGAAAAAAAATAATCCCAGACGATTTTTAGTGGCGGGTCTTGGTAACTGGGGAATTACTGAGGGTCTTGTGTATGAAAATTGGGAGGAAAGAAGGTTTAGCCTTAAAAGAATAATTAAAAATAAGCCGAATATTAAAACGGTGTTTGGTCTCGATTTTGGTTATACAAATGATGAAACGGCTCTTTTTTGCGGTCTTTGTGATGATAAAAATAAGGAGCTTTATGTTTTTGATGAGCTTTATAAAAAGGGGCTTACAAATGAAGATATTTTTAGGGAAATTAATAAAATGGGTTATGCTAAAGAAAGAATAAGAGCTGACTCATCTGAACCTAAAAGTATTGAAAGACTTAGATGTCTTGGACTTATTAATATTAGAGCCGCAAGAAAAGGTCCTGACAGTATTAATAACGGTATCGACTTTATAAGTGATTACAAAATCTATATTTTGCCTAAGTGCAAGGGATTTTTAACTGAAATAAGTAATTATGCTTGGGATAAAGATAAATTTGGAGAGAGAATTAATCGTCCCTGTGATAAGTTTAATCATCTTATGGACGCTATGAGATATGCTATGGAGGAGCTTTCTGTGGGAAGTTATATTGATTTTTAGGAGGTGTTGTATGAATTATGAGCTTATAATTAATGGTGTTAAAGGTAAATTTATTCCTACTGTATGTGGAGAAGTAAGACTTACTAGCCAAAGATGGGGTGTAGGGTCTTTGGAATTTAAGGTTTTAAAAGAGGGCAGTATTGATTTTAAAGAGGGTAATGAAGTAAGCTTTAAAATTAATAATAAAAATATGTTTTTAGGCTATGTTTTCTCTAAAAAAAGAACTAAGGAAGGTGTTATTTCCGTTTTGTGCTATGACCAGATGAGATACCTTAAAAATAAGGACTGCTACAGCTTTACAGCTGTTAGTGCAAGTGGGATTTTTAACACAATTTGCAACGATTATAAAATTAAAGTGGGAACAGTTGAAAATACAGGACTTATTTTAGATGACAGAATTGAAGATAACACCT
>JBJFFW010000099.1:0-5393 GCA_051892075.1 Lachnospirales bacterium | reverse complement strand
ATCTTTTCTATCTGCTGTAATTTCAACATCATCACTAACCCAGCCATCAAATACCATACCATCTCTTATTTCAGACTTAATTGTAACTGTATCTCCAACCTTATAAGCACCACTTCCTGTACCTCCAACAACATTTACATCAAAGGTATTAAGGGATATTGCGTATTCAAAGCTTGCTACATCACTTATTACATCGTCCTTAACAGCTATTGCCTTTACTATTGTTACAAGAGTTGTTCCGCTTATGCCATTAAGAGGAATATAGTCTGTATATTCTGTACTGCTTGTAGTTGGTTTTGTGGAGTCAGTAGTGTAATAAATCTTTGCACCCTCCTCTGCTGTAAGTTCTAAAGTAAGCTTTTCAGTATAATAACCAGGTGCAGGACTTATTGTTGGTACAGCAACATCTCCCTCTTTTCCTACATTAATATAAATTCTTGTTGAAAGTTCAAGTCCACCGTCATCTACAGTTTCAGGAAGTGTAACAGTACCACTTAATTCCTGTTCTCCGCTTGTTGTAGGAGAATAGTTACTAGTATTCCAAGTAACATCTGCTGCAAGGAAATCTCCTGTTTCAATTCCTATACCGACTGATGATGGTAATGGAAGATTAGAAACATCAGTATTATATGGAACAGATATATCTGACGGATGCATAATATATACAAGCTTTGATTTTGCAGCAACACTTCCGTAAATTGTAATACTGCCGTCAGAATTTAATACATAATCCGCTACATTTCCATTTACCGTTGCCTTAATGCTATCAGTAAACACATAGCCTTCCTGCTTAGGTATTGTAACAACTGAAGTGTAATTTGTACCATATTTAGCTGTAGTGTCATCTGTCTGCCAGCTTATGTCAAATTCAGCTAAAACAGTATCTTCTGCCTTAACACTTGCCTTTTCAGGTAAGCTTTCACCGTCAATAGGAGAGTCAACAGTTATATCAATAGTTGAAACTAATGTATCATACTCTGCTGTAAGGGTAACATCATTTTCAGGCATTAAAAATCCGTTTTCTGACATTGTACTATCCTTTAATGTTACACCCTCGGCTTTCCAACCCTTAAATACCTTACCGTCTAAGGTATCAGCCTTAATAGTTACAATAGAGCCTATGTAATATTTACCATTTTCATTGGCTGATGATGTAATACTGCCGTTATTTACGGTAACACTGTAATCATCAGGAGCATTTTCTCTTGTAACATTTACTGTCCAGCTTTGTGATGTATTTCCCTTTGTAACAGTGTAATAAACAGGTGATGAATAGTCACAGACTGTACCTGTTCCAGGTGAAATACTTACACCATTTGGTATTATTACACTTGATGGTGTAATATGTGTTAAATCAGCATCATAAGGCATTACAATATTTATTGTATAATTCTGCTTATCTATTGTATGGCTTATTTGATTTGGTAAACAAAAATCTATAATATAAGCTTCATTTTCACCATCTGAAAAATCCATATTGCCGTCATTTACAGTAATGTGTTTTGAAGGGTCATCACTTGTGTAATATTTAGCATAGCTGCTGTAATTAGTTGCAATATGCTCAATATTATGAGTAGCAGTAGTATCAACAGACAAGCCTATTGATGAGCCGTCAACAAGAGGGTCATCTTCAATTACCCTTATTGGTATTACTTTACTAGATGTGTTTGAACTTATTAAACACAAATTAGATGATGTTGAATCTTCAAGGGTATTTCCTTGTATATAAAGCTTTCCACCATTCCATAAAAATAATTTCTTATTTTCTTCAGGTGCAATCCACTGAGAATTAGTATACAAATAATAGTAAATACCAGCACCGTCTTTAACCGCTGTATTTTTAGTGATTTTATTTTCACCACTTAAATATATGGCAGTTCTTAAATATGTATATATTCCTCCACCACTTTCACCGGCACTGTTTTCAGAAATACTGCAATTAGAAATATGTAAACAAGGAATATCAGAATAATTCTTTGAGTCTATACCATAGAAGTAAATACCTCCACCCGTTTCACTTGCACTATTTTCCTCAATAATACAGTTTTTAATGCTTAATTCATTAGTATTTTGCATATGGGCATATATTCCGCCACCTTTTTCTGCCTTGTTATTCTTTATTATGCAGTTTGAAATGGAAGCTTTTTCATGTTCGCCAATAATATATATTCCGCCTCCACATCTTTCACCTGCAAGAAAACTACTTCCGATATTATAATTATTTTCAATTATAGAGCCACTTATATCAACATAATCTGAGACGATATTTATACCCCCGTAGCTTGATTATCTTTAATTTCACAGTTACTAATAATTATGGATTTTCCACTATATACTTTTAATCCCCTACATTCATTATTTGAAATTATGGAATTTTTTATAGTAATATCAGGATTATTCTCTCCAACAACAGCACCAGCATCAGTAGAATAACCTTTTATTCCTTTTATTGTTATTCCATCAATTAAAAGTGTAGCATTATTAACATAAATACCTCCACTAAAACCATTATCTGCAAAACTGCCTGTTATGGTTCCTTTTTTTGATGCAGAGGAGTCTGTTATTTTTACATTTGTATTTTTAAAATAAAATACATCATTGTACCTTCCGTCAGCTTTTTCCATTCCCTTATCTATTGTACAGCCATTTAAGTCAATGGTAAGCTTTCCGGGAGCATCTTCAAGTGCAAAACCACCATTTTTGAATCCATCACCTGTACCAAAACTTCCTGTTGCTCTTACGCTCCAAAGAAGCTTCATTTGAACTTCGTTTCCAGCTTTCATTTCAGTATAAACTCTGTTCCAAGCCTCTGTTGCTGTGGAATAATGAGTCCAAGCACTGTTGCAGGCAACTGCCGCAACACCTGCTATAGCATCGTGAGTTATGATTATGCTGTAAAGCTGTTCAGTTCTGTTGCCAAAGGCAGAAAGTTTATATACAACAGGGTCATTTTTTGAATTTGAAAAATCTCTTACTGTTGTAAATACAGGTTCAGTAGAAATAGAGTTTACTACTATTTCATAACTCGCAACATCTGAATTGTAGCCTGATTTCATATAGAAATTACCAATTTCCTGTTCTTCAGGCAACTGTAAAACAACAGTATTTGTACCATAATCTATATCACAGTCCCTAACCTTTATAAGATTGTCATTTTCATCTCTCAAATACATTATGTCAACAATAGATGCTGCTTTTGCTCCTTTTATAATATGGAGCTTACCGTCTGTATAATTACCATCATCATTATAGCCACGATTTATGGCATAATCTCTTTTATCAGAAATAAAATATTTTGAATATTCACCTGAACTTGAAGTATCAGATAAAATAATATCGCTGTCTGATGATGTACTTGAAATACCTATTCTTGCCTTATCACTTGAATCAAAGGATGTAAGGATTGCCTTTACACCACTTTCCAAAGTTAAATTACTTGTAGTGTTTGAGCCTGTGTTATAAAGTATATGTGCAGTACCGCCAAGGGTAATATCACACTTTGCAACATATTTTTCAGCAAACACACCGCCGCCACGGTTTCCTGCTGTATTAAATGTATTTCTACCGCCCGTTATACTTATTTTAGAATCTCTGTCTGCATAGACACCACCACCGTCTTTTGAGGCAGTATTGCCGGAAATAAGTATATCACCGGAAATAGTTGTGGTATTACTATCACTTTTACCATTTAAGTAAATACCACCACCGTATTGAGCAGTATTATTTGCAATAGTACCACCACTAAATTGACAAGTTGCGTGATAAGCATAAACAGCACCACCATAATAACTACCTGTTGCACTACAATTTTTAATAGTACCACCTGTCATAATAAACTGTGAGTCTGTATCAGCATATACTGCACCACCATGGGCACTTTCTGCCTTACAGCTTTCAATAGAGCCACCTGACATATACATTTTAGCGCCACTTGCAAGATATACGGCACCACCGTTATCACTTGACTTACACCACTTTATTGAGCCACCTTTAAGATATATGCGAGAGCCCTCTTTTGCATGAATACCGCCTGCACCGTTAGAGCTGTTGCCGTCCTCCATATATCCACCACCGACAGAATCAATAATAGTAAGGCTTGCATTTTTGCCTAAATAAATAATTTCACCGTTTCTCTGCCTTGAACTATAAAGATTTCTGTCAATAATATGACCATTTAAGTCAATGGTTACACTTTTGCCATCAGGCACATAAATAGCTCCGTTTTTAAAATAATCATCTTCTGAGCTTGATGCACCTACTGAAAAATCAGCATCTGTTGCATTCCAGTTGCCTAAAAGCTTAAATGTGTAGCCACCATCAATGGCTTTTTTCCAAGCTGTTTGATGAGAATAGTAAACTGTACCGTTTACCTCTACTTGGTCAGTAGCATATACTGTTATTGTCATTAAACACATTAAAGACAACACTATAGTAAATGCTAAAAACATTGATAAAATAATTTTTTTCATACTCTCACTCCTTTTAGATTAATGATAAAATTTCCCTCTCAAATACTGTTCAGCATATAAGATTACAGCTTTACCGCATATATAGGCCACTTTAATATTATTATAAACTATAAAGTGTAACAAAAGGACAACAAATATGGGTAAAAATGAAAAAATTTTTAAAATAATTAAAAAAATTTTTATTTTTAACTTATTCAGCACCCAACATACCTATCAGCGGCACTGTTTGTTATAACAAATTACATATTTTAAGTGTATGTTTAACATTTTCCACCGTAATTGCCTTAAGCAGATAGTCATTTAGCTAATACCGCCATACATCCTCCACATAATGAGTTTATCCCAAAATTTGTATAAACTTTTAAACTTAGCACACGAAGCTTTGTTTCATCAGCATACACAATATTTTCCTTAAGCAGAAGCTCTGACATGTAATCAAAACAGGCTCTAACCACTTTGAGCTTCTAATAATATAGTTTGCAAGGGTGTTGCGGCTTAGTTCAACTCCGTTGTTTATAAATAGCTCTCCTGTCTGTAAATAGGCACACCGTTCTGATATTTCTCAGTCATAACAAAAGCATCTGTTGCTGGTGCGGCCATAACAGGTACAGGAACCTCGGCCTTTATTATTTTAGCCTCATCGGATAGTTCCTCACAGTCCTTGCATTTGTAAACCTCTCTGTCTTTGCCAGCTCTGGTGGAATATTTTTATAATTTTTAGACATTAAAACACCTCTTTCTACTTGATTTCTATTACTGTAATTAACCATAAAACCCAGTAAACATCAAACTTTCAGAGGAGTTTTGTTATAAAATATTTTTCTAAATTGTTACCTTTTTTATTGCTTTTGGTTGGTCTATTGACAACCCTTGCATAAGCCATATATACTGCTCTTTTGTTATTTGTCTTGCTTCGTTTTTATT
>JBJFFW010000098.1:0-5448 GCA_051892075.1 Lachnospirales bacterium | reverse complement strand
CAAACTGTTCATTTTGCCAACTGGGTATTATGTATTTTGAATTTTTGTCTTTCATTAACTGAACAGGCAAAATTATTGTTATAATTATTATTAATAAAAGCATTAATACAGCAAAAAACCAATCAAATCCACCTATAATATTATTTGAAATTACAAAATAAAAATAATATATGCTTATAGGTGTAAACAAAAAAATTACAGAAGCAAGTCCGGGATTATACCAAGTTTTCATTTTAATATTCATTTGAAAGGCGTGACCTATTAACTGAAACAAGTTAAACATCATTGTTGCCGTTCCAAGCCATATAGTCTTTGGAAATAAAAGAGCAAGAATATAAAATACATAGGCTGATAAATTTACAATCATTATGGAATTCCAGTTACCCGGATAGTTATTATAAAGTTTATCTTCTCCATAATAAACCCTGTTTATAACTATAGGTCCTCCTCCGGGTATGGCATATTCTTCAAATTGGTGAATAGGAAGTGCCATTAATGAAGCACAAAGAATTTTCTGTATATTTGAAAAACTGTCGTTTCCCAAAAAAATCATATAAAATGACATTATTATAAAGAAAATAAGTCCCATACGATACCAATTATTGCGAATAAAATTCATTAAAATCCACTCCCTATAACAAATTATTACTTAAAACTTCCAACTAATTCAACATAGTTTGTGCCCTTAACATCTTCACCTAAAAACTTGCCTGTAAATGTGCAGGCAGCCTCATATTTATCCTCTCCCATAGGAGAAATAATTTCCTGTTCTTTAAGTCCACGAACCTTTACATCAAAATATGACTTAATTTGTGGCATTTCAATATGATAGCTTGTAGTGTAAATCTGACCTGTTTTTCCTGTATAAAAATCTCCCTCACCATTTTCAAGAGGCTCAATTTCAACTACTGTATGAGCGCCCTCGGGAGAAAGAATTGTTGCCCAAGCAAACTGCTCTTTATTATGAACTGCAAGGTCCCATAAACTTATTCTGTAGCCGTTATCAAGCTGTAAATTCATCCACTTCCACTTAAAGTTTCTTTCATAGAAATCCTGTGATGCATCTACCCATTCTCTGTCAAACCAAGCATTACCAGTTACTGCTATTTCTTCTCCATTTAATACTAATGTACCCTTAGCCTCTAAATATGGAATAGAAAACTGTCCTGTTAAACCCTCTTTACCAAAGAATGGGAATAAACCTGTACCGCAGTTATATAACACAGGTGCATCTTGTTCCATAGTAAGTATAACTTTACCTAAGCCGTCAGGAAGTTCTGCTTCCATATTAATTTTGTCTTTGTTCCCCTTAAAATAAGAAACAGGAGTTTTAACATCTAATTCTTCTCCAGGAAGGTGCTTAAACTGGTCAGCAGTAAAGGAGTCCTCTTTTGAACAATATGTGTTATTGTGAAAATCTGTCATAGAAATTATGCTTAAAGCTATAGGATAACCCTTTTGATTTGCTCTGTCAGGGTTCATACACATAATATGGAGCATAATTGCATATTCTCTGCCATCATCACTTTTTAATTCAATAGCAGCAAACTGACTGTCAGCATCGTGTCCGTCCTGCATACCAAAATCACTATCTGCATTTAAGCTTGTTGGTACACCTCTAAACACCTTTGGTGTAATATGGATACTGTTTTCTCCGCTTAACCATTGTTTTTCGTTACTCATAAAATTCACTCTCTTTCTTTAAATTTAAAGCCTTGACAAATATGTTACGAATATATTATAATATACAAGTGTTGATTTAGCAACAGACAGATGTTTTTATGCTGTTGTAAAATCAACATATATTAGCGTTTTGTAGATTTAAAAATAAATTTTATTTTTTGGAGTTGTATAAAATGAATAAAAAAGAAAATCAGAGAATTACTCTTACTAAAAGATTATTAAAAGAAAGCCTTATAGAACTTATGGCTAAAAAAAGTATTGAAAAAATATCTATTACAGAATTATGCCAGACTGCCGGTATAAATAGAACAACTTTTTATAATCATTATGGTAATCAGTTTGATGTGTTAAGAGATATTGAAATTGAGGTAGCCAGTGATTTGGAAAAAATATGGCAGGAAAAAAGCAAGAAAAGTGATTGGACATTAATTAAAAGAGTTGAAATTTTATGCTCCTATTTTCAGAAAAATAAAAAATTAAGTAAACTCCTGTTTAAAAACAATAATTCCGACTCCGAATTTGCCACACTCCTTTTTAATACTCCTCATGTAGAGTCAATTTATGAAAGATTATTTACTGATGAAAAAGATGAGCTAAATAAAGATTTAATGACAACTTTTTCAACTCATGGAGCATATTCTATGATAAAAAAATGGATTTTAGAGGATATTAAAAAAACACCGAAAGAAATGGGTGAACTGGTTTACAGTATGACTATTTATATGGGTAAATGTCCAAAATAATATATAAAAAACCGACTTATGAAGTTTTTATATTCATAAATCGGTTTTTATTTTATCTTATATAATTAAATTTGATTTTAGCTTCTTTTACAGGCTCTATGCCCTTTTCTTTTCCTGCTTCTATACATTTTAAAAGCCATGCCATATTATTTCCCAATATTCTCATAATTTGCATACCCTCTAAGTCCTGTTTTACTTCATCGGCATTATTGCCATGAGCCATATTCCAATAATTAGCCGATACAACAGGCATATTATTAATAGTAAAATATTTATTAATCTGTTCTACTGCTGCTGTAGCGCCACCTCTCCTACAGGCTACCGCTGCACAAGCAGGCTTATAAGCCATAGCTGAACCACAAATAATGAATAATCTGTCTAAAAAAGAAGTTAATGCTCCACTAGCTGCCGCATAATGAACAGGTGAACCAAAAACATAGCCGTCAGCTTCCTTTATTTTGTCTAAAAGAGGATTTAAGCTGTCTTTATCATTTACACATTTTCCATTTTTACCGCAAAAGCCACAGCCCATACATCCACTTGTTACATTATTTCCAATATGCACAATTTCAGTTTCAACACCATTAGAATTAAGAGCTTTTTCAACTTCCGATAATAATGTATATGTACTTCCCTTTGACTTTGGACTGCCATTTAATAATAAAACTTTCATAATTTAGCCTCCTAAAATAATTTTATAATATTATAACATATTTTATTGAATTAGTAAATTATTTATGTTAAAATGTTGTTATATTATATTACAAGGAAAAAGAGGTTATAATAAAATGAAATACTTAGTATTACTTTGTGATGGTATGGGAGATTATCCTTTACCTGAGCTTGACGGCAAAACTCCTATGGAGGCTGCCAACAAAAAAAATATGAATGAAATGGCTAAAAAAAGTATAATTGGTCTTGTTAAAACTGTTGCCGATAATTTAAAGCCTGGAAGTGATGTAGCTAATTTATCTGTTTTAGGCTATGACCCACAGGTTTATTACACAGGCAGGTCACCTCTTGAGGCAGGAAGTATCGGAATAGATATGAAGCCTACAGATGTATCATTTAGATGTAATCTTGTTACATTATCTGATGAAGAAAATTATGAGGACAAGACTATACTTGATTATTGTGCTGATGATATTAGCACTGAAGAAGCTAAAATTTTAGTTGAATATCTTGCATCAAAGCTTGACAATGAAGAATTTAAGCTCTACAGCGGTGTAAGCTACAGACATTGTCTTATTTGGGATAATGGTACAACTGATGTTGCTCCACTTACTCCACCTCACGATATAACAGGAAAGGCAATTAAAGAGTACATACCAACAAATCCTAATGCTAAAAAACTTTATGATTTAATGGTTAAATCCTATGATTTATTAAAAAATCACCCTGTTAACATAGAAAGAGTTAAAAGAGGTTTAAGACCAGCTAACAGTATGTGGCTTTGGGGCGAAGGAAAAAGAGCAAGCCTCACTCCTTTTATTGAAAAATATGGATTAAAGGCATCTATGATTTCTGCTGTAGACCTTTTAAAGGGTATTGGTAAATTTTCAGGTATGAATGTTGTAAATGTTCCAGGTGCAACAGGCTATATTGATACAAATTTTGAAGGCAAGGCAAAAGCTGCCATTGAAGAATTTGAAAAGGGACAGGACTTTGTATATATCCATGTTGAAGCTCCTGATGAATGTGGCCACAGACACGAAATAGAAAACAAGGTTAAATCTATTGAAATAATCGATGAAAAAATATTAGGACCTGTAAAAGAAGCCCTTGAAAAATATGATGATTACAAGATTTTAGTTATACCTGACCATGCAACTCCTCTTGAACTTAGAACTCACACTAACGACCCTATACCTTTTATGATTTATAAAAAGAGTAACCCTACTCTTGGAGGAGAATTTAGTGAAAAAGGTGCTAAGGAAACAGGAATATTTATTGAAAATGGTCCAAAGATTATGGAATATTTTATAAATATTTAATTAATTATACTCCAAAGGTAAAATCCTTTGGAGTATTTTTTAATGTTTATATATTAAAACCCTAAACTATATTCCTAAGAATCAGTTTACTTAAAAAGTGTAACTAAAATTTACCTTTGACAAAATCACAGAACAATTTTTCTTAATGACTTTACTCAAATTCAAATTTATGATATAATTTCCATATAATGAAAATTTTGGTTTTTATTTAAAATGGAGGAATTAACAATGTTAAACGAAAAAGTAAGAGAATTAATTAATAACCAAATTAATAAGGAATTTTATTCTGCATATCTTTACCTTGATTTTTCAAATTATTTTGAGGACAGAGGTTTAAACGGCTTTGCAAACTGGTACTATATTCAGGCACAGGAAGAAAGAGACCATGCAATGTTATTTTACAAATACTTACAAAACAACAATGAAAAGGTTACATTAGAGGCTATTCCAAAGCCTGATAAAATTCTTGATAGTGACATAAGTGTTTTAAAAGCAGGTCTTGAACATGAAGAATATGTTACTTCCCTTATAAATGAAATTTATGCTGCTGCATATAATGTAAAGGATTTTCGTACAATGCAATTTCTTGATTGGTTTGTAAAAGAACAGGGAGAAGAAGAAACAAATGCCAATGATTTAATTACAAAAATGGAACTTTTTGGCTCAGACCCAAAGAGCTTATATATGTTAAATAGTGAACTTGCTTCTCGTGTTTACACAGCACCATCACTTGTATTATAAAATAAATATTAATACTAACAAACCCCTTTTGATAATTACACTCAAAAGGGGTTTTCATAAATTAGAATTTATTTATATTAATTTTCATTTTTTGGAAGACAAGCTTTTCTTGACAAATTAATTCTGCCTTGGTCATCAATTTCAATAACCTTAACCTGAATTACATCGCCTTCTTTTACAACATCTTCAACCTTTGCAACTCTTTCATTTGCAAGCTTTGAAATATGCACAAGACCCTCTGTTTCAAAACCTATTTCAACAAAAGCACCAAAGGTCATAATTCTTGT
>JBJFFW010000097.1:0-5454 GCA_051892075.1 Lachnospirales bacterium | reverse complement strand
CCTGCTTCAACACCCTCAGGTCTTTCAGTAACATTTCTAAGTACAAGTACAGGCTTACCCATAGATGGCACTTCTTCCTGCAAACCACCGCTGTCAGTCATTACAAGGTAGCTTAAATTCATAAGATTGTGCATATCTGTAAGGTCAAGAGGGTCAATAAGATGTATTCTGTTGTGGCTGCCTAAATATTTATATGCAACTTCCCTTACAGCAGGGTTAAAGTGTACTGCATAAACAACCTCAACATCTTCATAATCTTCAACAATTCTTAAAACAGCCTTGCAGATATTTTCAAGAGGTTCGCCAAGATTTTCTCGTCTATGAGCTGTCATTGTAATAACTCTCTTGTTTTTATAATCAATGTGGTTAAGTAAATCCACATCAAATTTATAACCATCTTCAATAGTATGCTTTAAACAGTCTACAGCAGTATTTCCTGTTATAAAAATATCTTCTGCATTTATATTTTCCTTTAACAAATGCTCCTTTGCAAGAGGAGTAGGAGCAAAGTGCAAATCAGCCATGTGACCTGTTAAAACTCTGTTGATTTCCTCTGGGAAAGGCTGTCTTTTATCATAAGTTCTAAGACCTGCCTCTACATGACCAAGCTTTATTCCACCATAAAATGCAGCCAAAGCTCCGGCAAAAGTAGTAGTAGTATCACCATGAACAAGTACAAGGTCAGGCTTAGCCTCCTCCATAACACCTTCAAGTCCTGTAAGAGCCTTTGTTGTAATGCCTGTAAGAGTCTGACGAGATGTCATAATATCCAAGTCGTAATCAGGTTTAAGATTAAAAATCTCAAGAACTTGGTCAAGCATTTCTCTGTGCTGTGCAGTAACACAAACAATCTGTTCAATTTCATCACACTTATCCATAGCCTTAATTAAAGGAGCCATTTTAATAGCTTCAGGACGAGTGCCAAAAATACTCATAACTTTAATTTTTTTCATTTGTCACACCTCTGTTTCGATGATTATTTAAACTTATCTTTAAGCTCTGAGCCTATTTCTTCTGCAAATTCATAAAGATATGGCTTAACTTCTTCAATTTGTTTTTCAAGTTCATCACTTAAACCATTTTTCTCATAATTTTCTTTCATTTGACCTATTTCTATTCCCTTAGATAAAAGGTCAAAATATCTTTCTTCTTTAACTTCTCCGGTTTCAACTTTTCTTGAAGCCTCATTCATAAGGTTAGTATAGTCATTAAAAAATTCTTGTGCTTTTTCAGGTACAGGTATTTTTTCTTCTTCTGTTACGGTTTGAGAAGTAGTAGTTTGACTTGCATTTGCCTCTTTTGTGCTGTTGTTATGATTTCTAACTCCCACAATAACACCTACAACAATAATTAAAGCTACAATTACAATAACAGCAATATTGCTTTTTTTCATAAATTTACCTCCCTTTAATCAATAATCCCTCTTATTTCACTTAAATCATTAATACCATATTTTTCCATATATTCTTCAATACCCTTAATAGTATCAACTGTGGCAGTAGGGTTAATAAAATTAGCAGTACCTATAGATACACCTGTTGCACCAGCCATAATAAATTCAATGGCATCTTCACCATTTGATATGCCACCCATACCAATAACAGGCACACTAACTGCCTTGCAAACTTCATAAACCATTCTAACAGCTATAGGCTTAACGGCAGGACCACTCATACCACCTATTTTTCTTGATAAAATGGCAGATTTTCTGTGAATATCAATTTTCATACCTGTTAAAGTGTTAATAAGGCTTAAACAGTCAGCTCCACCCTCTACGGCAGCCTTTGCAGTAAGGGTAATGTCTGTAACATTAGGACTTAACTTTACAATAAGAGGTTTATCGGCATATTTTTTAACTTCTGATACAACCATTTTTACCATTTTAGGGTCTGTACCAAAAGCCATACCACCCTCACTTACATTAGGACAGGAAATATTAAGTTCCAACATATCAATATCCTGACCTTTAAGCTTTTTAACTACATTAGTGTATTCTTCAACAGAGTGACCACATACATTTACAATAATATTTGTGTCAAACTGTCTTAAAAAAGGAATATCATTTTCAATAAAATAATCTACTCCCGGATTTTGCAAACCTACTGAATTAAGCATACCACCATACACTTCGGCAATTCTTGGAGCAGGATTTCCATTCCATGGCTTATCAGCAACACCCTTTACTACTACACCACCAAGCTTTGACAAATCCACAAATTCAGAATATTCTCTGCCACTTCCAAAAGTACCTGAAGCAGTCATAACAGGGTTTTTAAAATGCACACCACATATATCAACACTTGTATTCATTACCAAATCACCTCTTTGCTGTTAAATACAGGACCGTCTTTACACACCTTTTTGTGAGTCCAGCTATCTCCCTCTTTAATCTTAACTACACAGCCTACACAAGCACCAATTCCACAAGCCATTCTTTCTTCCATGGAAACCTGACATTCTATTTTCTTTTCTTCTGCCCACGCAGATAAAAATTTAAGCATAATCTTAGGTCCACAGGAATAAATAACATCAGCACTTAAATCCTCGCTTTTTAAAAGGTCAACGACATTTCCCTTAAAGCCTACAGAACCGTCATCTGTTGCGATATAAACCTTGGCATTATATTTTTCAAATTCTTCAGCAAGAAAACAACCGCTTCTAAAACCTAAAACAACAATTTTTTCTCCCTCAATATTTTTGCAGGCTTCAAGGAGAGGAGGCACACCAATACCACCACCAACTAAAAGAGCCTTTCCTTTTTTAATATCATAACCATTACCGCAAGGGCCAAGTATTCTTAAACGGTCGCCTTTTGTAAGATGAGAGAAAAGTTCAGTACCTTTTCCTACAACTTGAAATACAAGTCTTAAAGAGCCGACTACCTTATCTATTTCACAAATACTTATAGGTCTTGCCAAAAGATTTACTCCATTATCAGGATAAACCTCTACAAATTGCCCAGGTTTTGCCTCTTGTGCAATTTTAGGACAATGTATTTTTAAATCGCAGATATTGCCAATCATATAACCCATTGACAAAACTTCTGCCATTTCAACTGATTTCATAATTTAACCTCCGTTTTTATTCTCATAAATCATAGTTTTATTTTAAAACATATTACAAAAATTTACAAGAGTTTTATATAATTTTAGCTTAATTTGCTTTTAACGATTTTTTCAACCCTTTCAGGTAGTTCATTTTGTTCTTCTTTAGTAAGGGTATCTGTAAAAATTGGAGGATGAACATAAATATTAACACTTGCAGGCTTTATAAAATTATTATTACCCTCCATTATTTTATAAGTACCGTCAATAGTTATAGGCACAATAGGAGCTTTTGCCTTTGTTGCAAGCTTAAAACTTCCTGCTTTAAATTCTCCCATAACACCCTTTTTACCTCTTGTTCCCTCGGGAAAAATAACCATATTTATACCGGCTTTTAACTGCTTTATGCCATCTATTATAGTTTGTGCTGATTGTTTCATATCATTTCTGTCCATAAAAAGACAATGTATTCTTTTCATCCAGTCACTAAGCATAGGTATTTTTCCAAGTTCAGTCTTTGCCACAAAGCCCTTAGGCACTCCAAGATAAGCAAGTAATGATAAAATATCAAAATTGCTCTGATGATTTGCTACAAAAAGAATACCTTTTCTATCAGGTATATTTTCTTTTCCATAAATATTAATTTTAGCTCCGCTTGCCTTAATTCTATTTTCTGCCCAGTTTGTAACAAGCTCATAAACCACTTTTTCATATTCTTCATTTTTTCCATCTTCAAGAAGTTTATCTACTTTTTTTAAAGATGATTGTTTTTTTATTAAAGATAAAATAAAATTTGAATACCAATATATAGAACGGAACATTAAAATTCACTCCTTTAGTAAAAAAGTCTTTAATTCATTGATAAAATATGTTATTATAAATATAATACCATAATTTTGATAAATTTAAAAGAGGTTTTATTATGAGTGAAAGAGAAATTGCTGTTTTTACAATTTCGGATATAATAAATCAAAATGCTTACAACAATATATTGCTTAGAAAAAATCTTGGTTTACACAGTGAACTTACTACAGTTCAAAAGGCATTTGTAACACAGCTTGTAAACGGAACTTTAAGAAATTTAATTCATATAGATTATATTATAAATCAGTTTTCAAAAACTCCTGTTAAAAAAATGAAACCTTTAATTTTAAACACTATAAGAATTAGTGTTTATCAGATTATTTATATGGATAAAATTCCTGTAAGTGCTGCCTGTAATGAGGCTGTTAAAATAGTGAAAGGTCATGGTTTTAAAGGTCTTAGTGGTTTTGTAAACGGAGTTTTAAGAAATATTGCAAGAAATAAAGATAATATTAAATATCCTAAAGAAAATACAAAGGATTTTTTGGCTGTAAAATATTCTTATCCTTTATGGATTCTTGATTATTGGCTTGAGGACCACAGTTTTTTTGAAGTTTCAAAAATGTGTGAGGTAAATTCTAATCCGCCAAAAATTTCTATTTGTGTAAATACTTTAAAAACTGATAAAATTGCTCTTGCAAAAATGCTAAGAGAAGAAAATATAGAAGTTTATGAAGATACTAATTTAGAAAACAGCCTTTATATTTCAAAAACAAATAATCTTTCTGAAACTAAGTGCTATAAAGAGGGTTTGTTTCATATAATGGATGAAAGCTCTATTTTAGCCTGTCTTTTGTTAGCTCCCAAAAAAGGTAAAAGAGTAGTTGATGTGTGTGCTGCTCCCGGAGGAAAAAGTTTTTGCTGTGGCTATTTAATGGAAAATAAAGGTGAGATTATATCAAGGGATATTTATACCCATAAGGCAGAGCTTATTAATGATGGTGCTAAAAGGCTTGGAATTGATATAATAAGTACAGAGGTTTTTGATGCCACCAAAAATGATAATATAAAATCTGATTATGTAATTTGCGATGCACCATGTTCAGGACTTGGACTTGTTAAGAAAAAGCCTGATATTAAATATAATAAAACAAAGGAAGATGTTGAAAGTTTATCCAAACTTCAAAGGGAAATTCTTTCAAATGTTCAGAATTTTGTTAAGGATAAAGGTGTTTTGTTATATTCAACCTGTACAATATCTCATATTGAAAATTTAGATAATGTAAAGTGGTTTTGTGAAAACTTTGATTTTGAATTAGAGGATTTAACACCTTTTATTCCTAATAATTTAAAGTTTGAAACTACTAAATTAGGCTATATTGAAATTATGCCACAAACTATTAATAGTGACGGTTTCTTTATAGCAAGATTGAGGCGAAAATAAATGAAGGATTTAAAAAGCTTAACTTTACCAGAGCTTAAAGAAGAACTTGTATCTATTGGGGAAAAGCCTTTTAGAGCAAAGCAGGTTTTTAACTGGCTTCATAAAAGACATATTTTAAATATTGATGAAATGAGTAATATTTCAAAGGATTTAAGAGAAAAA
>JBJFFW010000096.1:0-5462 GCA_051892075.1 Lachnospirales bacterium | reverse complement strand
AACAAAATTATAATAATAGAATATAAATAATACCAATGCTACAGGTATGAACATAAGATAAAAATATCTGTATTTATATAATCTTTCACCCAAACTAGGCTTTTTAACTATGATATGATCAAACTGTGCATTATCGGGAGTTTTCGCCATATATAACATCCTTTCTATAAAAATTTTCTGTAAGAAAAAATCCTACCATAAAATATTATTCTGTATCACCAGTATCATTAGAGGAACCATTAAGGTCGTTAAGAATTTCAGTATAATAGAATTCACCCTCAGTTAAATACTGATTAATTGCTTCTTCAACAGTTATCTTACCTGTTACAGCTTCAGCAATAACCTGTTGTTTAACAACATTAAGGTCTGCAAGGTTTTCAGCCACAGTATCAGTAACAATAGGAACTGATGCAAAGCATCTGTATTCTCTAAATGTATCAAGAGATTCCTTAACAGCCTTGTCAATTTCAATAGGGTCATTCCAAGTTGTAATAGTAAGTTCAGGAGCATAAATAGTCTTTTCAACTAAAGTCTTTTCATTGCTCAAATAAGGTAAAGCTTCAGCCTTAGTATGAGTATCATCAGTCCACTCATAATGAACACCCTCAACACCACGAGTAAACAACATCTGTCCTTCACCGCCATCATGAGAGTACATTAAGAACTTATCAAAGATAGCATTTTTATTTTGAGCATAAACTGAAATTGCTAAAGCACTAGGAACTCTCTCAGTATAGCCTGATACCCATTCTCCCTTGTTATTAAGAGATTTCATTTCTTTAATAGGACTAATAGGAATAAGCTCACCTCTGTTAAGAGATTTATTTAACTTCTTAGACCACATACCTGCCCAATAATTGAAAGTACCAACAAGACCCTGACCAACCTTATCTCTACAAGTTGAAGTCTTGTTAGTTACAACTTCGGCATCAATAAGACCTTTAGAATAACAATCTCTTAATCTTTCAATAGCCTCTGCCATTTCAGGCTGAGCAAAGCCATCTACATATTTGCCTGTTTCAGGGTCTTTATAGAAATCAGGGTTAGCATCCTGATAGAACTCTCTCATATACATATCATACGGAGAATCACTATTAATAAGACCTGCTGCAGTAAGAGGAATAACTCCCTTAGGAATCATACCAACACCTGCATTATCCTTAAAGGCTTGGAGCATATTTACAAATTCGTCATAAGTCTTAGGTTCATCTAAGCCAAGCTGGTCTAACCAGTCTTTTCTAACATAAGTAATACTACCATTACCTGCTGCCATAGGGAAACCATAGAGCTGCTGCTTTTTAACCTCAGTTTTAGGAGTACGCAAAGCATCAGTAATAGGCTTGCCTTCTTCATCATAAACAGGAACTGTAACATCCATTCTCAAAGCATCAACATACTGTTCATCAATAATCTTTTTAACCTTAGTTCTGTTAGTCCAATCAGCTTCATTATCTTCAGGTGTACCCTCCCAAGCTTCAGTCATATTCCAAATAGCCTGAGAATTCGCCAATTCAGGATAATATGTAGTACCCATTTCAATAACATCAGCAGGCTGTTCGGCAGCAAAAGAAAGTGTAACCTTTTCATAATACTTGGCATGGTCCGGCTTTTCAACTTCGAGCTTAATACCGGTCTGCTTTTCGTATTCTTCACAGAACTGTGGAAGACCGTTTGCTTCTTCAAGGATTGTATCTGCCATTAATTTAATTTTTTCAGGTTTAGCAGTAACATCTCCGCCATCCTGACTAGGCTTCAAGCCAACTGAATCACAACCGGTAATACCGGATATCATAACAACTGACAACCCGAATGCCACAAATCGTTTGATAACATTCTTTTTCATGAAAATCCTCCTTTAAAATTTGTATAATTATATAGCCTGTTATAGTCAAATATAAAAAACATAATTTATAAAATCAATTAAGGGAGTTGAAATTATAAATTTAGACATCAATAATATTACTTTAGTAAATTATACAACAAACACTACCCCTTTTGTGTGATTATTGCCTAAATCTATCAATAAAAACATCAAAAAGCATAATAATTGCTGTAAATTTGTACAAAGATTACAAATTATTGTAATTGCAAAACTATATCTATATAATCGGTGATTACATTATAACACAATAGTATATAGGTTGCCAAGTGTTTTTTATAAATTTTTAAGCATTTTTAACAACATTTTTTTATTTTATCGTCATTTATCATAATTTTTCATAATTATCTAATCGGTAATTTGTACAAAATAATTATTTGGTAATTTTTACTATATAAATTTAATTTCTTTTTCCATTTAAAATATCAATAAGATTAAAATCAAATTTAATTTTAGATATTTCCCCTTATATATAAGTAGGAAATAATCTTTTATAATTATATCAAAATCATATTTAAGATTTTTATAAATATTTAGGAATGATTTTACACATAGTAAATTAATATATTCATACTACCTTTTAAATTTATACAAAAAATAGCCATTTCAAAGCCTTCTAAAAATTCAATAAATTGTATTTTCTGCAAATTTATATTAACTTATCAAGTGCTTATTTGTAAATTTTAAAAATATTTTCAAAAAAAAGAGCAAGGTATATTTTTAATATCTTGCTCTTAAAATTTAGTTATTCAATTTTTCTTAACTTAATGTAATTAGTTTACAGAACATAATTTTCTCTGAAAAACTGCCTTTTTAAGTTAAACATTAAGGTAAATATTTAGTCAGTAACTAATTCAAGTATCTTAATTACATCAAGCATATCAGCCTTGCCGTCACCATTTACATCAGCAATAGAAAGCTGATAAGCATTAAGTGTGTCAATACCGCTTGAATATCTAAGTACAAGTGTGGCATCAACCTTATCAGTAATATCATTACCGCTTACATCACCCGTAACAGTATCATTATAATACTGAGGACTTGCACTTTCACTATAATATACAGTCTTACCCTTAAACTTAGGTAATGTATCTGTAGTCAATGTCTGATACCATGTCTGTTTGCCGTCTGTTACACCATCATTAAGAAGATAACAAACCTCACCTGATTCAAACTGGTCTACTGTCTTTGATTTAGCACCCTCAGAAGTTGCACCACAGGTATCTAAATAATAGCAGTTTGTTATGGTACTATTTTCATTATCATCATTTACTATTGCATCTGAAATATCGGGGTCAAATAAAAACATACCTGCAAAATAGCAGTTTGTAATTTCACCAGAAGTTTGTCCCGCAATTCCTCCGCAATAAGAAGCGTCTCCAACAAAAGCCTCACTTCCACAATTTTCTATAACACAGTTGTCATAGCCATAGCCTACAAAGGTGGCTGCATTGTAAGTAGAACCAAAGTAACTGAAGGTTATGAATACATTTTTTATTGTACCATTTGCTCTTCCAAACAATCCACAACAATCATCATAATAAGGTGCAAATAAACCTCTTATAGTATGTCCCTGACCGTCAAAAACACCACTGTAGCAGGTTGAAGCATCTGCAGTCATACTTATAGGCGTCCATACATACTCAGGTTCGCGGGATAGCTCGAAGTTTTCATCGAAGTAAACATCCTCATTTATGATAATATCTTTAGTAAGTACAGCATTTACACTATAATGGCCGCTGTCAACATACTCCTGGAACCACATAAGATGACCATAGTTTTCTATCTGATATGGATTTTCTAGGCTTCCGTCACCATTTGCTGGTTGTTTAGCAACATATTTATGGCATACTGTACATATTCCATCATCATTAGGGTTATGTCCGAGAGCAGTACCATCATTAACTTCATTCTTTGTTTTTCCACACACTGTACAGGTGTAAACATCATATCCGTCCTCAGTACAGGTTGGATCAACGGTAGTCGGTGTGCCCCATTTATGACTAGCTGGAGTATTGTTAGCAACATTCTTTGTTGCTCCACACACTGTACAGGTGTAAACATCATATCCGTCCTCTGTACAGGTTGGGTCAACGGTAGTTGGTGTGCCCCATTTATGACTAGCTGGTGTATTGTTAGCAACATTCTTTGTTTCTCCACACACTGTACAGGTGTAAACATCATATCCGTCCTCAGTACAGGTTGGGTCAACGGTAGTTGGTGTACCCCATTTATGACTAGCTGGTGTATTGTTAGCAACATTCTTTGTTTTTCCACACACTGTACAGGTGTAAACATCATATCCGTCCTCAGTACAGGTTGGATCAACGGTAGTCGGTGTGCCCCATTTATGACTAGCTGGAGTATTGTTAGCAACATTCTTTGTTGCTCCACACACTGTACAGGTGTAAACATCATATCCGTCCTCTGTACAGGTTGGGTCAACGGTAGTTGGTGTGCCCCATTTATGACTAGCTGGTGTATTGTTAGCAACATTCTTTGTTTCTCCACACACTGTACAGGTGTAAACATCATATCCGTCCTCAGTACAGGTTGGGTCAACGGTAGATGTTGGTGTATCGCTCCATTTATGACTAGCTGGTGTATTGTTAGCAACATTCTTTGTATATCCACACACTGTACAGGTGTAAATATCATATCCGTCCTCAGTACAAGTTGGGTCAATGGTAGATGTTGGTTTTTCGCTCCATTGATGCTCATCATCACAGAGGTTAAAATACTGAGGGTTGGCACTTTCATTATAACCTACAATTCTGCCCTTAAACTTTGGCAAAGTGTCTGTGCCTATTGTCTGATACCAAGCCTGTGTACCGTCTGTTACACCATCATTAAGAAGATAGCAAACCTCACCCGATGCAAACTTCACTTTTTCCATTGATGTAGCACGAGTTGAGGTTAAGCCACAGTCATCTAAATAATAGCATCTTATTAAGTCATAATTATAATCATAATCACTTGCTATTGCATTTGAATTAGTAGTAGCACTTATTTTACCTGCAAAATAACAGCTTGTAATTTTACCATAATTTATTCCTGCAATTCCTCCACAATATTTTGTGCCTGCAACAACAGCATCACTTCCGCAGTTTTCTATATTACAGCCGCCATTACCTACAAAAGAGCATGCATAGTAACAGCCGGAACCGCCAAAGTAACTGTCGGTTATGAATATATTTTTTACTGTACCACGAGCATTTCCAAACAATGCACAGTAATTAGTAGTATAATAAGGTGCATACAGACCACTTATGGTATGTCCCTGACCGTCAAACACACCGTTATAATATAATGTATAATTGCTTGCTTTCTGGGCAATAGGTGTCCATTTATACTTAGGGGTGCCTAATACATCGCCGTTTTCATCTAACAGTTTATTATTTGCAGTAATATCTTCCGTAAGTACAGCATTTGTACTAAGATTGCCGCTGTCAACATACTGCTGGAACCATACAAGGTTGCCATAGTTTGCTATCTGATAGTTGCCGTCTATAAGTTTAGGAGTTTCTGGTTCATCGCATATATTGCAAAAGCCGTTTGTGCAGTTGCTGTGAGGACAGTCAGC